>NZ_JAZGQA010000069.1:0-21027 GCF_048593855.1 Yersinia sp. 2542 StPb PI | reverse complement strand
CTATTACTTATTTAAATAATTAATTAGAGATTCTTAACAGTCAGACGTTGATGTTAATTGAAGCTATGTATTAGCCGCCATCTCTTGTTGGATAATAGGTTAGAAAGATAATCAGACAACCCATAACAAGCGAGTCTGATAATTACCAGAGTCGCTTGTTATTACATGATAAATACTGGCAGATAGAATTCCTGGCGTGAATAAATCACGGAAAACAAACAATAGTCGCTTATGAAATCAGTGCTTCCAATCGCGCCATAATAGTTTCAGCCGTAATAGTATCCATGCTTTTTTGTTCGGAAATCACCGCAATCTGGTTTTTCCCGTAGCCACCAATTAACCCAGGGTCAGTTGGGCCGAACAGGGTAATATTGGGGCGATCCAACGCTGCGGTTAGGTGGCTGAGGCCGGTATCAACGGAAACGACGGCTTTTGCACCCGCCAGAACCTCTGCCACCTGCTGGAGGCTGAGTTTAGGCAAGACCTCAACATGCGGAAAATGCTCCGCTAATCGTAACGCGCGTTGATACTCATGTTCCGCCCCCCATGGTAACTTGATTTTTAAACCGGTGGGTGCAACCAGCTCGATCAATTGCAGCCAATGGCTTTCAGGCCAGTGCTTGCTGTCTCTGGTTGTTGCGTGCAGAAAAACCAAATACTGACCAGCATCGCTGGGTAATTGGCTTAAAAAGCGCTGCGCGATAGCATAATCGCCATAGCTGTCAGGTTTGTCATAGCCAAGGCTTTTGGCAAACAGTTGGCGTATGCGCTCAACAGCATGTTGTTTAGTCTCAATCTCATGACGGCAGTTATAAAACCAACTGGCAAAGGGTTCGCGGGCACTTTTGCAATCTGGGCCATGTCTAACCCCTTTGGCGATACGAGTAATCAGTGCGGCACTTTTAATTAGCCCCTGAGCATCAATCACCACATCATAACGGCGCTGCTGCACAACACGTTTAAAATCACAGCGTTCCTGCCGGGTATCACTACCAAACCAATTCTTACGCCAACGGCGGATAGCAACCGGAATCACTCGATCCACCGCCGGGTGCCAACTGGGTATTTGGCTGAACCCTTCCTCTACCACCCAATCAAAGCGAATATCTGGCATAGCATTCATTGCATCGGTCAGTGCGGGCAACGTGTGTAAAACGTCGCCCATTGAAGAGGTTTTAACGATCAAGACATGCATTAATCGGCCTCACTGACAGTGCTTTGGCGAGCCGATAATTGTTTCTCAAGGGCCGCCATCACTTGTTCTGGCTGGATATCAATCAAACTCTGATGATAGCCCTGCGCGCTATCGCCTTTGCGCACTTTGTGATAGCCGGTAATGAGGCGAATGACCGTGGCTTTATCAGACAGTGGTGGGGTGAAGTCCGGGCTGCTTGGGCCATATAAGGCCACTAATGGCTTATTTAATGCAGCAGCAACATGCATTAAACCGGAGTCATTACTGACTACCGCACTACAGGCTGCAATCAATACCACCGCTTGCTCCAGCGAGGTTTGCCCTGCCAGATTGAGGCAGAATTCGCGGGAATTTTCGCCCAAAGTCTGGCGGATCTCTTCACCGGCTTCATTATCTTTAGCTGAGCCTAATAGGACGACTTGATAGCCAGTATCAATCAGTTTCTGGGCCAGAGTGGCATAGTGATAATGTGGCCAGCGTTTTGCCGGGCCAAACTCAGCGCCTGGGCAGAAACCCACGATTGGCCGGTTATCTGTCAAATTGAATGACGCAGTAATCTCGGCAATTTCTTCATCCCGAACCTGCAATTGCGGCCATAGCAAAGGTTGCGGTAAATCGTCGGCTGAATGGATTTTTTCTTTATCATAGGCCAGTGCGACATAGCGCTGAACCATCATAGGGAAGGCTTGTTTATCCAAGATACGCATATCATTGAGCAAGAAGTAGCGCATTTCGCCACGCCAGCCAATGCGTTGCTTAATCCCTGAAAAATAAGGTATTAGGGCGGATTTAAATGAGTTTGGCAGCACATAGGCACGGTCATAGCCGGTTTCACGTAAGGCTAAACCCAAGCGACGACGTTCATCAAAAGCAAAAGCCCCATGGCCTAAGGGCATGGGGATTGCATGACGCACTTCTGGCATTCTGGCCAAAAGCGGACGGCACCATGCGGGTGCCATCACATCAATATCTGCTGCCGGATATTCGGCCTTCAGGGTACGGTAAAGACTTTGCGACATCATCATATCGCCAACCCAAGAAGGGCCGATGACCAGTATTTTCATACCGTTTATCAATTCCTTGCAGCAAGTAATTTAGACTGAGCGATTGAGCCAGGCCAGGTATTCGTTGACGCCTTCAGCGACGGTTTTGAACGGTTTGTCGTAACCCGCAGCACGCAACTTGGTGAGGTCAGCTTGGGTGTATGCCTGATAACGACCTTTCAGTTTTTCAGGGAATTCAATGTATTCCACAGGTCCACTGTGGTGGAAGTCTACTACCGCATCGGCAACCGCCTGGAAAGATTCTGCGCGACCGGTACCACAGTTGAAAATGCCGGAGACATTGTTTTGCCAGAACCACAGGTTAACGTCAGCCACATCACCCACATAGATGAAATCGCGTTTGAAGTTTTCACTGCCGGAGAAGAGTTTAGGATTCTCACCCGCATTGATCTGGTTATTCAGGTGGAAGGCAACGCTTGCCATGCTGCCTTTGTGCCCTTCGCGTGGGCCATAAACGTTGAAATAACGGAAACCACAAATTTGCGAATCAGCTTGCGGCAGAATCTCGCGCACATACTGATCAAACAAGAATTTGGAATAACCATAAACGTTAAGTGGTTGTTCGTACTGACGATCTTCGATGAAATTATCGGTACGCCCACCGTAAGTGGCAGCAGAAGAGGCATATAAGAACGGAATGCCGCGATCCAGACAGAAGTGCAGGATATCTTTAGAGTATTGATAGTTGTTATCCATCATGTACTTGCCATCCCACTCGGTGGTGGAAGAACAGGCACCCTCATGGAAAATAGCATCAATATCACCCATGTCATCACCGGCAACGATACTGGCGACAAAATCTTCTTTATCCATGTAATCAGCGATATCCAGATCAACCAAATTGACGAATTTAGTGCCGTCTTTCAGGTTATCAACAACCAGAATATCTTTATAACCGATATTATTCAGTGCCTTAACGATATTGCTGCCAATGAAACCGGCGCCGCCAGTGACGATAATCATCAGGTTCACCCTTGCTAATCTTCTTGGTCGGGCACAATGCCCCACACTCTAGTTGGCGTTATCATAACATTTCATAGGATAGCGCACAGCCGCAAGGGGCTTAATCTCACGGTTTCTATGTGCTTTAGGATTGTTCACCGTGATATGTACTGCATTTTTTATAATATAAGACAAGGTTCCTCGTCAGTTCACTCACTAATCAGTAAAATGTACTGTGAAATTGCCCATCTTGGAGATAACTGAATGTCCCAGCCATTTAATCGACACCCTTTTTATCAGCAATTAGAACAACAACTCATAACTACCCGTGCTGAAGGGTTGTATAAAAACGAGCGAATTATCACCACCGCCCAGCAAGCAGACATTGCTGTAGCTGATGGAAGCCGTGTTATTAATTTCTGTGCCAATAATTATTTGGGCCTGGCCAACCACCCAAGGCTTATCGCAGCCGCTAAGCAAGGCATGGATACTCATGGTTTTGGTATGGCGTCGGTTCGTTTTATTTGTGGTACGCAAGACACACATAAAGAGCTAGAGCAGAAGCTGGCCAGTTTCCTCGGTATGGAAGATGCCATTCTTTACTCTTCTTGTTTTGATGCTAACGGCGGTTTGTTTGAAACCCTGCTGGGGCCAGAAGATGCCATTATTTCTGATGCGCTGAATCATGCTTCAATCATTGATGGTGTACGGTTATGTAAAGCCAAGCGCTACCGTTATGCCAATAACGATATGAGCGAACTGGAAGTCCAACTCAAACAAGCCAAAGCAGATGGTGCGCGTCATATTATGATTGCCACTGACGGTGTGTTCTCCATGGATGGTGTCATTGCCAACCTGAAAGGTGTTTGTGATTTGGCGGATGAGTATCAGGCATTAGTGATGGTCGATGACTCCCATGCTGTGGGCTTTGTGGGGGCTAATGGTCGTGGTACTCATGAATACTGCGAAGTAATGGATCGCGTTGATATTATCACCGGTACTTTGGGTAAAGCACTGGGTGGGGCGTCAGGCGGTTATACCGCTGGCCGCAAAGAAGTGGTTGAGTGGTTGCGTCAGCGTTCACGGCCTTACTTGTTCTCAAACTCATTAGCTCCAGCAATAGTAGCGGCTTCTATTGAAGTGTTATCGCTATTGGAAGACGGCGCTGAACTGCGTGATCGCTTATGGTCGAATGCGCGTTTATTCCGCGAGAAAATGAGTGCCGCCGGATTCACATTGGCTGGCGCTGATCATGCCATCATTCCTGTCATGCTCGGTGATGCGGCACTTGCGCAAAAATTTGCCAATGCCTTGCTGAAAGAAGGTATTTACGTCACCGGCTTCTTCTATCCGGTGGTGCCAAAAGGTCAGGCTCGTATTCGTACCCAAATGTCGGCTGATCATACGACAGAGCAAGTCGAGCGGGCTATTGAAGCCTTTGTGCGTATTGGCAAACAACTTAACGTTATTGCGTAAGGAATGTTCATGAAAGCATTATCTAAACTGAAGGCCGAAGAAGGTATCTGGATGACCGATGTGCCGCCACCAGAGCTGGGGCACAACGATATCATGATCAAAATTCGCAAAACCGCTATCTGTGGTACCGATGTGCATATTTATAATTGGGATGAATGGTCGCAAAAAACGATCCCCGTCCCAATGGTGGTTGGCCACGAATATGTTGGTGAAGTTGTCGCCATTGGTCAGGAAGTGAAAGGCTTTAATATTGGTGATCGGGTGTCTGGCGAGGGTCATATTACCTGCGGTCATTGCCGTAATTGCCGTGGCGGTCGTACTCATTTGTGCCGTAATACCGTGGGGGTTGGGGTTAACCGGCCGGGTTCTTTTGCTGAGTATCTGGTCATTCCTGCCTTCAATGCGTTCAAAATTCCAGACAATATTTCTGATGAGCTAGCCGCTATTTTTGACCCCTTCGGCAATGCGGTGCATACCGCGTTATCCTTTGATTTAGTGGGTGAAGATGTACTGGTTTCCGGTGCTGGCCCGATTGGTATCATGGCTGCTGCCGTGTGTAAGCATGTTGGCGCTCGCCATGTCGTAATCACTGATGTGAATGAATATCGCCTGGATCTGGCGCGTAAAATGGGTGTAACCCGTGCCGTTAACGTTAGTAAAGAGAATCTGACGGATGTGATGGCTGAACTGGGCATGACTGAAGGGTTTGATGTCGGTCTGGAAATGTCAGGTGCGCCACCGGCGTTCCGTTCATTACTTAACTCAATGAATCATGGTGGGCGTATCGCAATGCTGGGGATACCTCCCTCTGATATGTCTATCGACTGGAATCAGGTGATCTTCAAAGGGCTGTTTATCAAAGGGATATATGGCCGTGAAATGTTTGAAACCTGGTACAAAATGGCAGCACTAATTCAATCTGGCTTGGATTTAACCCCGATTATCACTCATCGTTTCTCTATCGATGAGTTCCAGCAAGGGTTTGATGCGATGCGTTCGGGTAAGTCGGGTAAAGTGATTTTAAGCTGGGACTAAAATATTCCCTTCGGCCTTGAAGTTGCAGGGGTGTTGGCTGCGCACACTAACCCGAATCACTTACTTATGTAAGCTCATCGGGATGAGTTTGCTGGCCGCCTACCTGCACCTTCAATGACTTTGGGAACGCCCTTCGGCCTTGAAGTTGCAGGGGTGTTGGCTGCGCACGTTACTCGGCCCATCCATGGGCCTCGCCTCTGCGAGGCCGCTGCAAGCAGCGTTCAAATCTGCTCCCGACAGATTTGTTACCCGAATCACTTACTTGTAGTTGACCTTACATGAATAAGCTCATCGGGATGAGTTTGCTGGCCGCCTACCTGCACCTTCAATGACTTTGGGAACGTCCTTCGGCCTTGAAGTTGCAGGATTGAGAGCGGGGCAGTCAGGTGATGATTGCCCCGTTTTATTAAGGCTTATCTGCTTTTGGTTTATCAACCGGAATAACTGGCGCTGCTGGTGGGAAATATTGCTGCCAATGCTTTTGGACAAATATCATTGCAGGGCTTTGCATCAAGCTCTCACCGATGATGCTAAACATCCTGTCTGCGTAGATTTTCTCCGCTACATAGCCCTCTTTCGCTTTGCATTGCTTGATAGCTTTCAGGCGCTCGCCTTGGGTTGAGCCAGGTAGTTTGGTTTTACCCGACAACATGCCGCCACTGTTATTTTGCGTATTGTTTTGTACCGGCTCATTAAGAAGTGCACTTGGCCGGACTAATACGATATCAGCAGGTAACTGAGGCAACATTTGTTGCAGCACTTTAATGGTGGCCGGATGGGGGTGCCCGATAGCAATAGCCGAACCATTACGACGAGCCAGTTCTACCGCACGGTTAAACTGTTGGCGGATCGTCGCTTCATTTTGTGAGTCATCCAAAAAGACTTTGCGCTTAATGACCTTAACCTGAGTCCCCTCTGCGGCACGGCTCGCCTGGCTATTACCGATGGTCACGCTATCGAGGAAATAGAGCTGATAGTGGTCCAGCTCCTGCATCACTTTCTGCATGCCGGAGAAACTGGAAGTCATCGCGCTGCCCATATGGTTATTCATGCCCTTGGCATAGGGGACATTATTCACCGCCTGGCGCATGATGCGCTGAATTTCTTCGCTGCTCATTGATGGCTGTAATGTATCGCGCTCCAGCGGTTGTTTACTTAGGGGAGCCATCGGCAAATGAATCAGTATTTCGCGCCCTTGATTATGGGCTTTGACGGCCATCTCTCTGGCATAAGGTGCATTCGGCAGGATAGCCACCGAAATAGGCAATGGCATCTGTAAAATCTTGTTTTCGTTCTGGGGGCGATAACCAAAGTCATCAATCACAATAGAAAGTTTGCCCGCCTGTGCGGCGTTAGCGATGAGTAGGGTGCTTACGATGATAAATCGACGTGTGTTGAAATAGTGCAATACAAGTTCCCTAAGGTTGTTCGCTATCGTCCTAACCAAGGTTGTGGGTTAACAGCTTGTCCCTGACGGCGGATTTCGAAATAGAGTGATGGCTCACCCTGGCCGCCACTGGTACCAACAAGGGCGATCGGTTGGCCAGCTTTCACCTGAGCACCCACATTGACTAGTGCACTCTGATTGTAGCCATACAAACTCATATCCCCTCTACCATGTTCGATAACCACAACCAAACCATAGCCTTGCAGCCAGTCAGCCAATAAGACGCGGCCATCGGCGATCGCTTTTACTTCACTGCCTTCTGGTGCGGAGATAACCATGCCTTTCCAGCGTAGTTCACCTTGTAAGGCTTCACCGAAACGATGAGTTACATTACCACGGACCGGCCAGACAGCTTGCCCATCCGGGCGACCAAGGCCGCCAGTGCGTGCCATTAATGAGCGCTCACTTTCACTTGGTTTGTAGCTAGAACCGGTTTTCTTGGCTTGTTGTTCTTTAACTTTTATCTGTTCGCGTACCCGAGCGGCTTCTTTGGCCTCTCGTTCGGCGCGAGCTTTCGCTTCTCGTTCTGCTTTGGCTATTTGATCACGCAAGCGGGTTTCGTTTAGTTTTAACTCAGCCAGGCCTTGCTGATCTTTTTCCAGTGAAGCTTCCAGCGAGGTCAGGGTTTTCTTGCGTGCGGTACGTGCTTGTTCCAGTTTTTGCTGCTGAGTTTTCTGCTCATTCAACACGGTTTTTTGCTGATTTTGCTTTTGCTCCAGCGTTTTTTTCTCGGCAGAGAGATGGGTACGAGTCTGTTTCAGCTCTTCAATGGATTGCTGTCGGGCTTCATTGAGGTAACTGAAATAAGCCAGAATACGCTCACTACGCTGGCTCTCTTCGCCACTTAAAATAAGCTGTAAACCACTGTGTTGGCCCTGTTTAAAGGCAGCATCAAGTTGTTTAGACAGAATATTTTGTTGCTGGGATTGTTTACTCTCGAGTTTCTCAATCGAGGAGGTGAGACGGGAGATTTCTTGGTCCAACTCAGTCAGGGTACCTTGGGTGTCACGCAGGCTGCGGCTGGCCTGAGCAATGGTATTTTCCTGTTGTTTCAACTGATCCAGCAATGAACTGCGTTGCTGTTTTTGTTGCTGAACACTTTTTTCTTTTTCGGCAATATCCTGCTGAATGGTCTTCAACTGGTCTTTGCTCTGTGCGGTTTTTGCTGTAGCGGGGGCATCTGCTGCCGTGCTGGATAATGGCAATAGCAATACGCCAGCGCAAAAAACGCTGGCGTACAGTGCTGACCACGGGCGACGCACCAACTGACCGGACAGCCGAGAAACTGTATCTCGGCTGGTGGTAATGGCATCTTCCGTAACCATTAATTTTGCAAATGACGCCTTTTCCTTCATAACGAAGGATTATTCCACGATGAACAGCGGCTTACCAGTCATCTCTTGCGGGATTTCCATTTCCATCAGTGACAGCATGGTTGGTGCGATATCTGAAAGTTTGCCACCTTCCACCGCTTTAACCCCTTTATTGCCGACATAAATCAGTGGCACAGGCAGGCTGGTATGGGCGGTATGGGCCTGACCGGTTGCCGGGTCGCGCATCTGCTCAGCGTTGCCGTGGTCGGCGGTGATAAGCAATTGGCCATCGGCGGCTTTTACGGCAGCAACCACTTGTTCAATACAATTATCCAGTGTTTCTACTGCTTTCACCGCAGCATCGTAATCACCGGTATGACCAACCATATCGCCGTTCGGATAGTTACAAATTATCACATCATATTTGCCACTGCCGATAGCGCCGACCAGTTTCTCCGTCAGTTCTGCTGAACTCATTTCCGGTTGCAGGTCATAAGTGGCCACTTTCGGTGAGTTGATCAGGATACGGTCTTCGCCTTTAAATGGTTCTTCAACGCCGCCGTTATAGAAGAAAGTGACGTGAGCATACTTTTCAGTTTCGGAAATACGTAACTGGGTTTTGTCATGCTTCATCAGCCACTCACCGAAGGTATTCTGTAGTGATGCTGGTGGGTAAGCGCAGGCTACTTTAATATCCGCTGCATATTCGGTCAGCATAACGAAATCGCCGAAATTAACTACTTTATCGCGTTTGAAACCGTCAAAATCGGCATTAACAAAGCTGCGGGTGATTTGACGGGCGCGGTCAGCGCGGAAGTTCATGAAGATCAGCGCGTCGCCATCGTTCATCGCCGCATCGGCTTCGCCAGCCGCCTGAATGACAGTTGGTCGGACAAATTCATCGTTTTCATCACGGGCATAGGCTGCTTGCAGACCTGCGACGGCGTTATCGACGGTGAATTCACCTTTTGCCTGAGTCAGCAAATCGTAAGCCAGTTGTACGCGATCCCAGCGGTTATCACGGTCCATCGCATAGTAACGACCAATAATAGAAGCGATGCGGCCTTTACCCAGTGCGGCAAATTTCTCAGTGAATCGTTTCAGTGAAGACTCAGCACTGCGCGGCGGAGTATCACGTCCATCGAGGAATGCGTGCAGATAAATAGCCGTCGCACCGCGTTTGGCGGCCAGTTCAACCATCGCCAGAATGTGGTCTTCGTGGCTGTGTACACCACCGGCAGATAACAGACCCATAATGTGGACCGCTTTGCCTGCTTTAACCGCTTTATCAATCGCTGCTGTTAAGGTTGAGTTAGTGAAAAAGTCGCCGTCTTTGATCTCTTTGTCGAGACGGGTCAAGTCCTGATAAACAATGCGACCAGCTCCCAGGTTGACGTGGCCCACTTCAGAGTTACCCATTTGCCCATCTGGCAGGCCAACATCCAGACCGGACGCGGCAATTAAAGTATGAGGCTGTTGCTGCCATAAACGGTCCATAACCGGCGTTTTAGCATTCAGAATGGCATTATCCTGCTGTTCTTCGCGGTGACCGTAGCCATCAAGAATAGTCAGTACCAGTGGTTTTTTAGTGCTCGACATTGCATAACCTCTTTCTTATAAGTCCAAGTGTCAAATAGCAGCGAACATCCAACGATATGCGCGGCTATGTACACTCGGCTATTTACGTTAACGTATTTACACCGCCAGAACGAAGGCGGTAATTTACTACAAAACCGGTTAAAAATAGCCCAAAGAGATCAACATTGGCGTGGGGTTTTGCGTAATTGTCATCATTTAGACGACAAAAGTTTCCGAAATGGCTCGCAGTTTCTGCAATAGCACTTGCATATTGGCTGTATTTGCCGCAACGCGCAGGTATACTCTGTGACCTTGAATATTATCCCCTAACTAACGGGAGTTTTTACCCCCATGTTGCAAGAAATTATGCAATTCATTAGCCAGCATCCGGTTTTGAGTCTGGCCTGGGTGGCGTTGTTCGTCGCCGTAATTTTCACCAGCTTTAAAACCTCTCTCTCTAAAGTGAAAGAGATTACCCGTGGTGAAGCGACGCGTCTGATTAACAAAGAAGATGCGGTTGTGGTTGATATCCGCACACGTGATGATTATCGCAAAGGCCATATCGCCAGTTCTATTAATTTGCTGCCAAGCGACATTAAAAACGGTAATTTGGCTGAATTGGAAAAACACAAAGCACAGCCTATCATTGTGGTTTGTGCTACTGGGACAACCTCTCGTGCTTCGGCTGAACTGCTGAACAAAGCAGGCTTTGAACGCGTATTTACCTTGAAAGAAGGTATCTCCGGTTGGAGTGGCGAGAATCTACCACTGGCGCGCGGCAAGTAATCATATTGCCTGCGTTTTAGTGATATGAGTATTGAGCTGTACCCGTATTTGTTATAAAAATTCGCTATATCAATAAATTATAATGTTAACTGAGGTGTATCCATGGCGAAGATTGAGATTTATACCAAAGCAACCTGCCCGTTCTGCCATCGTGCCAAAGCACTGCTGAACCACAAAGGTGCTGCTTTCCATGAAATCGCAATTGATAGTGATCCGGCCAAACGCGAAGAGATGATTGCTCGGAGTGGGCGGACGACTGTGCCTCAGGTATTTATTGATGGGCAGCATATCGGTGGCTGTGATGATTTACACGCCCTGGATGCGCGCGGTGGGCTTGATCCGCTGCTTTAACTCGTCAGTGGGTCCCATTAATTTGATGGACAGAGCCCACGGCGGCAGTGCTATTTAATACAGACGTCTAACTTAGGGTATTTATACACATGTCCGAACAAAACAACACAGAGATGGCTTTCCAGATCCAGCGTATCTACACCAAAGATATCTCTTTCGAAGCACCAAATGCTCCGCAGGTTTTCCAGCAGGATTGGCAACCAGAAGTTAAACTTGATCTTGATACTGCTTCTAGTCAACTGGCTGAAGATGTGTATGAAGTGGTACTGCGAGTGACGGTAACCGCCTCTTTGGGTGAAGAAACTGCATTCCTGTGTGAAGTTCAGCAGGGTGGTATCTTCTCCATCGCGGGTATCGATGGTACCCAGTTGGCGCATTGCTTAGGTGCATACTGCCCGAACATTTTGTTCCCGTATGCTCGCGAATGCATCACCAGCCTGGTTTCTCGTGGTACTTTCCCACAGCTTAATTTGGCACCGGTTAACTTTGATGCCCTGTTCATGAACTATCTGCAACAGCAGGCTGACGGCGAAGGTGCTGAACAACGTCAGGATGCCTGATGAACACCATCAATGCTTCAATGACTGTAATCGGTGCCGGATCTTACGGCACCGCATTAGCCATTACGCTGGCGCGTAATGGCCATCAAGTCGTGTTATGGGGTCATGACCCTAAGCATATTCAGGTTTTGCAACGTGATCGTTGTAACCAAGCTTTCCTACCCGATGTTCCTTTCCCAGATACCTTATTACTGGAAACCGATCTGGCATGTGCGCTGGCAGCCAGCCGTGATGTGTTAGTCGTGGTACCTAGCCATGTCTTCGGTGCGGTATTGCATCAGTTGAAACCACATTTACGCAAAGATGCACGTATCGTCTGGGCGACCAAAGGGCTTGAGGCCGAAACTGGCCGCTTGCTGGCGGATGTGGCGCGCGAAGTGTTGGGTGAAACTATCCCGCTGGCGGTGGTGTCTGGCCCAACCTTTGCTAAAGAGTTGGCAGCAGGGTTACCGACGGCAATTGCGCTGGCATCAACCGATGCGCAATTTAGCGAAGACCTGCAACAGTTATTGCACTGTGGCAAAAGCTTCCGGGTTTACAGTAATGCTGATTTTATCGGGGTGCAGCTTGGCGGTGCGGTGAAAAACGTGATTGCGATTGGTGCCGGGATGTCCGATGGCATTGGTTTTGGCGCGAATGCCCGTACTGCACTGATAACCCGAGGTTTGGCCGAAATGACGCGGCTGGGTTCTGCATTGGGTGCCGACCCTTCCACCTTTATGGGCATGGCAGGCTTGGGTGATTTGGTGCTAACCTGCACAGATAACCAATCTCGTAACCGCCGGTTTGGTATTATGCTGGGCCAAGGGTTAGGCGTACAAGAAGCGCAGGACAAGATTGGTCAGGTGGTTGAAGGTTACCGCAATACCAAAGAAGTTCTGGCATTAGCCCAGCGCCATGGTGTTGAAATGCCGATAACTGAACAGATCTATCAAGTGCTCTATTGTCACAAAAATGCCCGTGAAGCGGCATTGACCTTATTGGGGCGGACCAAAAAAGATGAGAAAAGCGGCATTTGATCGGTTACGCGGGTTTGGCGGAATAAAATAATAACTACATACCTAAAGTCATTGGTGTTGCCGCTAACACTGCGGTGACTTCAACGAATATGGGTATAGTTGCCTTGGTCGTTCCCTTGGGCAATTTTTTATGGGCAGGAGTAGGTAATGTCGTCAGAAGAGTTAGAACTGGTCTGGAGTAGCATTAAATCAGAAGCAAGAGCACTGGCTGAGTGTGAACCCATGCTGGCGAGCTTTTTTCACGCGACATTATTGAAGCATGAGAATTTAGGCAGTGCCCTGAGTTATATTCTCGCGAATAAACTGGCTAATCCGATCATGCCTGCTATTGCCATCCGTGAGGTGGTTGAGGATGCTTATCGTGCAGATGCTCAGATGATAGTTTCGGCCGCGCGGGATATTCTGGCGGTGCGGCTGCGTGACCCGGCCGTTGATAAATACTCTACACCACTGTTGTATCTCAAAGGTTTCCACGCTTTACAGGCTTATCGTATCGGTCATTGGTTGTGGGCGCAGGATCGTAAAGCGTTAGCTATTTACCTTCAAAATCAAGTCTCTGTTGCTTTTGGGGTCGATATCCACCCTGCGGCTACCATTGGCTGCGGCATCATGTTGGACCACGCGACCGGTATTGTTATTGGCGAAACGGCAGTAGTTGAGAATGATGTATCGATCCTGCAATCGGTTACTTTAGGGGGGACTGGTAAAACCAGCGGCGATCGTCATCCGAAGATCCGTGAAGGTGTGATGATTGGGGCTGGGGCAAAAATTTTGGGGAATATCGAGGTCGGACGCGGGGCGAAAATTGGTGCCGGGTCCGTTGTATTGCAGGCGGTTCCCGCTCATACCACCGCAGCAGGGGTACCTGCCCGCATCGTTGGTAAACCCGAAAGTGACAAGCCGTCATTGGATATGGACCAGCATTTCAATGGGATTACCCATGGGTTTGAGTACGGCGACGGCATCTGATCCCCTTCGTCCTTGAAGCCGCAGGGGTGTTGGCTACGTTCGCTCACCCGAATCACTTACTTGTCGTTGACCTTAGATAAATAAGCTCATCGGGACTCATTCACTTGTCGCCTACCTGCAACTCCAATGCCTTTGGATAGACACCTTTTTATTGAGTTGCCAGCCGACCACCGACATTTTTTGGTCAAAAAAACTACTCTTTCAGTAACGCACCCGGATAACCTAATTGCCGCCAGGCTTCGTACACCACAACAGATACGGCATTTGACAGGTTCATGCTGCGGCTATCAGCTTGCATCGGAATCCTGATTTTCTGTTGAGCAGGTAACGCATCCAAAACACTGGCAGGTAAACCACGGGTTTCAGGGCCAAACAGCAGATAATCATTCACCTGATAATTCACCGCACTGTGGGCTGGTGTCCCTTTGGTGGTTAGTGCAAATAATCGGGCAGGCTGCGCACTGTCGAGATTTTCACAATCTAAAAAGGCCTGATAATCATGGTGATGCTTAATACTGGCAAACTCATGATAATCAAGACCTGCACGGCGTAAGCGTTTGTCATCCCAGGTGAAACCTAAAGGTTTAATCAGATGGAGCTGGCAGCCGGTATTCGCACATAACCGGATGATATTACCGGTATTGGGCGGAATTTCAGGTTCAAATAAAACGATATTAAGCATATGTCCCCCAATAATGAGGGGCGCAGGATATCAGAAACCTCCCCTCTGTGCAGCGGTTGCTAATGTCAGTAGCACGCACAATAATTTAAAAGCAAGCAGCGGAGAGTGTAAGCTGTGGCGGTTTTATATGCTGATTACCACAGTCACTACCAACGGGGTATTTACCATGATCCGGACGAAAGATTCATTCTGGGATGCGATCGTTAATCGGGATAAAACAGCCGATGGCCAGTTCGTTTATGCAGTGAAAACGACCGGTGTTTATTGTCGCCCCTCTTGCCCGTCCCGTCAGGCTAAAGCAGAGAATGTTGAATTCTTTGCCGATAATCATGCTGCTGAACAGGCTGGTTATCGGCCCTGTAAACGATGTCAGCCCACTGAATTACCACTGTCACAGCAGCATGCAGACAAAATCAGTCGGGCATGCCGCTTAATTGAGCAGGCCGAGACGCCACTTAAGCTTGATGAGCTAGCGGCGCAGGTGAATCTCAGTGCTTTTCATTTCCATCGTTTATTTAAAGCCATTACCGGGTTGACCCCTAAGGCATATGCCAGTGCAACGCGCAGTGCGCGTATTCGTGCACAATTAGCGGGGCAAGGCTCGGTAACTGACGCTATCTTTGAAGCCGGTTATAACTCTAATGGCCGATTTTATGAGCAATCGAATCAGTTGTTGGGGATGACACCGACTCGCTACCGCAGTGGTGGGCGTGATGTCAGGTTGCATTTTGCCGTCGGAGAAAGTTCTCTCGGTGCGATTCTGATGGCAAAAAGTGAGCTGGGTATTTGCGCCATCTTGCTGGGCGACTCCCCAGCGCTGTTGGTGCAGCAGCTACAGGATAAGTTTCCACAAGCAGAGTTAATTGGCGGCGATGCTGAGTTTGAGCAATGGTTCGCGCAGGTGGTGGGGTTGGTTGAGGCTCCTCAGCTCGGGCTAGATTTGCCACTGGATATTCAGGGCACCGCTTTTCAGCAGCGGGTGTGGCAGGCACTGCGGGAAATACCGGTAGGTGAGACCGCCAGTTATGCTGATATCGCCGCCAGAATAGGTTCGCCCAAAGCGGTGCGTGCGGTAGCCGGTGCCTGTGCTGCCAATATGCTGGCGATTGCTATTCCTTGTCACCGGGTTATTCGCCAGGATGGTACGTTGTCAGGCTATCGTTGGGGTATTGAGCGCAAAAAGCAGTTGCTGGAAAAAGAGGGGCAGGGAGAAGAGGTCAGCAAACCGTGATAGCAGAATTCTGCCCGATCCCAGATGATCGGGCAGAGGTACGATAGATTAAGACTTAAGTGGATGCAGCGGCAACCACAGTATCAAGCGCAAGCCCCCTAATGGGCTATCTTCAGCCCGTACCCATCCGCGATGCTGATTGACGGCTGTTTCGACAATCGCCAATCCCAAACCCGTGCCACCCGATTCGCGATCCCGCGCTTCATCAGTGCGGTAGAACGGCCGGAATATTTGTTCACGGTCTTCCGGGCTAACACCGGGGCCATCATCATCGACAGTGATAGTAATACCCTGATTATCAGAGCTGAATGCCACCGCAATGTGATGATGAGAGTAACGCAGTGCGTTACGCACGATATTCTCCAGCGCGCTATCAAGTGCTGCGGGATTGCCAAATAGAGTCCATGGCCCGGGAGGTGCGGTGACTTCCAGCGTTTTGCCCATTTGGTCCGCTTCAAACTGGGCATTTTCCAGCACGTCAGACCATAAATCATTCGCTTTAATGGGTTCGCGATGTAGCTCGTTTTTATGTTGGCTACGAGATAACACCAGTAAGTCATTGATCATGCTATCCAGTCGCTGTGCTTCCATTTCGATACGTTCCAGCTCTTTCCCCTCACCATGGCGGCGTCGCATCAACGCGGTCGCCAGTTGCAGGCGGGTAAGTGGTGTGCGCAACTCATGGGAGATATCAGAAATCAGCCGTTGTTGGGCCACAACCATTCTATCGAGCGCACTGATCATCTGATTAAAACTGGCACCGGTGGCCAAAAACTCTTGTGGGCCGGACTCCAGCTCAGGGTGCTGTTTCAGATTACCCCGCGCCACATCATCGGCGGCATTCTTCAACTTACGAGCCGGTTTTGCCAGACTCCAAGCCAACCATAGCAGCAGTGGCGCACTGATAAGCATGGTGACAATCAATAGCAGCAGCGGGCGGTCAAACATCAAATTGATAAAATCAGATTGCGGGCTACTGGCCGGGCGCAGCAGATAGAGCTGATAGTTATCTTCACCATCACGGATAGAGAAGGGGCCGACCATCTCGACACGGCCATATTTCTTCTTTTTCGGCTGATCTGAGTTATCCGACTGGCCGATAAAATTACGGACAATTTGCATTTCGTGACGTTGAGCGCCAATGACACGGCCCTCAGTGGTGACTAACACGAGATGTTGGCCCGGTGGTGCCCATTTTTCGATGGCGCGATAAAGCCTGCGCCACCACATCAGGTCATTGGCGGGGTCACTGGCCAGTTCAGCTTCGATATGTTGCTCGAGCATTGTTCCCTGGCGCTGTTCACTGTCGAGCAAGGCAGTCAGTTGACGCGAGTCGAGCTTTGGCACCATCAATACCAGCATTAATACCAGCGCTAAGGTGAACCAGAAAATCGCAAAAATTCGCGTCGTTAAACTGTTAATCATGTTTCAGAGACCATCAGATACCCGCGCCCGCGCAGGGTTTTAAACCAAGGTAATCCGTCTTTGCGATCTGGCAGCTTACGGCGCAGGTTTGAAATGTGCATATCAATAGCACGGTCAAAAGGTGTTAACCGTTTCCCCAGCACTTCCTGGCTGAGATGCTCCCGCGAGACTACCTGACCGAGATGCTGAGCCAGCAGGTAGAGCAAGGTAAATTCAGTCCCGGTCAATTCCAGCGATTGGCCTTCAAAGGTAGCCTCTTGACGGCCTGGGTTCAATTGCAGGCAATCAACGTCCAGTGTTGGCGCACCTTGATCGACATTTTGCTGTTGTTCGCTCCAGTTCGAGCGGCGCAAAATGGCACGGATACGCGCTACAAGCTCACGATCATTAAACGGTTTTGCCAGATAATCATCAGCGCCCAGCTCAAGGCCAAGCACTCGATCCAATTCACTGCCACGAGCAGTCAGCATAATGACAGGGGTCTGGTGATGTTGACGTAATTCTTTCAAAGTTTCGATACCGTTTTTACGCGGCATCATAATATCTAGCAATAACAAGTCGATAGAGTTATCCAGCAGGTTTAACGCCTGTTCGCCATCATAGGCAACAACAACATTAAAGCCTTCCATTTCCAGTAATTCTTTCAACAGCGACGTCAATTCACGATCATCATCAACTAATAGGATTTTATGCATGGTTATTTCTCCTCTTGACGCAAAATACGTTAACAATTGCCGGTATTCCATGACTTTACTTAGCTTTACATGCACTGACCCCAGTTTTACATGCGCTGACGCTTGTTTGCAGCAGGAGCGATAGACTGCTTCACATTGAATCGCATAGCAGCAAATCGCTTAGCAGACAGAACCCAGGAGTTAATAATGCGCAAAGTAACTAAAGTAACAACGTTAATCATGGCGTCAATGTTAGTTCTAGGCTCTCAAGCCGCCTTCGCCGCCGATAAGGCCGGGGCCACTGATAGCTGGTGCCACGGTGATAGTGCGATGATGAACAAGAAAGATGGTCGCGGTCACCATAACATGTTTGACGGCGTCAATCTGACAGAACAACAGCGTCAGCAAATGCGTGACCTGATGCGCCAGTCTCGCCAAGGCCAGCCACGCCTTGATATGGCGGACAGAGACGCAATGCACCAGCTGGTTACCGCCGATAAATTCGATGAAGCTGCGGTAAGAGCGCAGGCTGAGAAAATGTCCAAGGACCAGATTGAACGTCAGGTCGAAATGGCCAAAGTTCGTAACCAAATGTTTAACTTGCTCACTCCAGAGCAAAAAGCTGTCTTGAACCAAAAGCACCAGCAGCGCATTGAGAAAATGCAGCAGGCGCCAGCAGCACAACCCTCTTCTGCCCAGAAGTAAGTAGTACCCTGTAATACCCTGTTTTCCTTGCCATAGACACCATCCCTGTCTTTCGCCCTCCATGATGGAGGGCTTTTTTTATGCCATTTCCGTATACTCATAATTCTAAAATATCATTTAGGATAAGTTATGGATCCGCAATATGCGCGTTTGGTTAAAGCTGCCGCGCTCAGTGCGACAGGGCTAGCATCAACCTTACTGATTATTAAAATTTTTGCCTGGTGGCATACCGGTTCGGTAAGTTTGTTGGCGGCGTTGGTTGACTCTCTGGTGGATCTGGCCGCTTCTCTGACAAACCTTTTTGTGGTGCGTTACTCTCTGCAACCCGCCGATGAAGAGCACACTTTTGGTCATGGCAAGGCTGAGTCACTGGCCGCACTGGCACAAAGCATGTTTATTTCCGGCTCGGCGTTATTCCTGTTCCTGACGGGTTTTCAGCATTTGGCGTCACCGCAACCAGTGCAAGATCCAGGTATAGGTATCTGGGTCACCTTAATTGCATTATTCAGTACATTGATATTAGTCACTTTTCAGCGTTGGGTGATACGAAAAACTCACAGCCAGGCCATTCGCGCCGACATGTTGCACTATCAATCTGACGTCATGATGAATGGTGCTATTCTTATTGCATTGGTATTAAGTTGGTATGGTTTTCACTGGGCTGATGCGTTGTTTGCATTGGGTATTGGTGTTTATATTCTCTATAGTGCGTTACGTATGGGATATGAAGCGGTTCAAGCCTTGCTGGACAGGGCATTGCCTGATGACGAGCGCCAGCAGATTATTGATATTGTGATGTCATGGCCGGGCGTGATTGGTGCTCATGACCTGCGTACCCGCCAATCGGGGCCAACACGCTTTATTCAACTTCATCTTGAAATGGAAGATATGATGCCATTGATGGAAGCACATATCTTAGCTGAGGAAGTTGAACGCGCACTGTTGCACCGATTCCCCGGTGCCGATGTACTTATCCATCAAGATCCCTGCTCTGTGGTGCCGAAAGAGCGCCATGCGCATTGGGAGTTATAATTTCTTCATTAACGACAGGTAAACTGTGGTTACATTATGGTTCAGTGTTGAAGAAAATACCGCCAGATGGCATGACTTGAATCAATTCAGCTTGGTGTTTTTGCTATAATATCCGATATTAATCTCATAAAGCTGGTTTTCTGTACGGGTCTCTTGTGCAAGACAAAATTAGCAAATAAAGAATTTTAAAAATCGCATCTACAAGTTTAGAGGTAGTCATGGTCAAAAAAATCGGTGTACTAACAAGCGGCGGTGACGCGCCAGGTATGAACGCAGCCATTCGTGGGGTGGTTCGTGCCGCTTTGTCAGCAGGATTAGAAGTTTACGGTATTGAAGATGGCTACCTGGGCTTGTATGAAAATCGCATGAGAAAACTGGACCGCTATAGTGTGTCCGATATGATTAACCGTGGTGGTACCTTCCTGGGTTCTGCGCGTTTTCCTGAGTTCCGCCAGCCAGAAAAACGTAAAGTGGCCCTGAAGAACATGCAAGACCGTGGTATCGATGGCCTGGTGGTTATCGGTGGTGACGGTTCTTATGCCGGTGCAGACTTGCTGACCAAAGAGGGTGGTATCCACTGTGTAGGTTTACCGGGCACCATCGATAACGATGTGGCCGGTACTGACTATACCATCGGTTTCTTCACCGCACTGGGGACCGTGGTTGAAGCGATTGACCGTCTGCGTGATACCTCCTCTTCACACCAACGTATCTCTATCGTTGAAGTGATGGGTCGTTATTGTGGTGACCTGACTTTGGCGGCTGCCATTGCCGGTGGTTGTGAGTTTATTGCTATTCCTGAAGTCGAATTTAAACGTGATGATTTGGTTGATGAAATCAAAGCTGGCATCGCGAAAGGTAAAAAGCACGCTATCGTTGCTATTACTGAAAAACTGGATGATATCGACGAACTGGCTAAATATATCGAGAAAGAAACCGGCCGTGAAACCCGTGGCACCGTATTAGGCCACATTCAGCGCGGTGGTGCACCAGTAGCCTATGACCGCATTCTGGCTTCCCGTATGGGTGCTTATGCCGTCGACTTGTTGTTGGAAGACCACGACTATACGCAAGGTGGTTTCTGCGTTGGTGTACAAAACGAGAAAATGGTGCATGAACTTATCTCTGTTTGTATCGCGCCAGAGAACAAGAAAAGTAAATTTAAAGAAGATTGGTACGACACAGCTAAAAAACTGTTCTAAAACAGTCTATTATCCAATATAAAAGCCTCCGCATGCCGGGGGCTTTTTGCATTTATGCCTGCTATTTCTCAGACCACCGGTGTGTCGATTACTTGATATTTATTGGTCGTGCTGCCTGTATATTTCGTATTGATATAATCAAAACTTTTTTATTCTTTAATTGCGCGGGAAGTTTCTGGCACGCTCAGTATCAGGTCAACCAATTTAGTTGATTACAATTTATACCCGTCATACTTCAAGCTGCGTGTGTGTTGGCTACACTCAATAACCCTAATCACTTACTTATGTAAGCTCATCGGGATTATCTCCCTTGCCGCCTTCCTGCAACTTGAATTATTTAG
>NZ_JAZGQA010000068.1:0-21228 GCF_048593855.1 Yersinia sp. 2542 StPb PI | reverse complement strand
TGTCCGTTCGCAGTGGATGGTTCAACAAAAGGTGCGTGAAAATCCTCCGGAAGATAGATGGGAAAAACCAGATGGTTACCTTCTTTGCGTGGTTGATAATATTCGTGCAGGTTGGTTTCGAAAATGCGGAGTGAATTTAACTTAATAAAGTTACGGAATATGGACTTGTTTGTTGGGTTTTTCTTTTAGGGATGTTAAATATGATCGATTGCTATTCCTAGTCGATCAGTGCAGGATTTGTGATGCAGGAAGAGTCACACTGCATGTCATTTATCAAGTTAAGGACGATCCCCTATGAAGAAAGCGAATATATTCAACACGTTGGTCTTTACCGCTATTGCAGGCTCCTCACTTTATTCCTCGGCACAAACCATACTCACGGAACAGCAGGTGGCAGCGGTCGTCAATAAAACCATCACTCCTATACTCGAAAAGCAGAATATTCCAGGGATGGCCGTCGCTGTATTTTATGACGGAAAACCGCAATTTTTTAACTATGGCGTCGCCGATATTAAAACTGGCCGTCAGGTAAACGAAAATACCTTGTTTGAGCTCGGTTCGGTGAGTAAGACCTTTACCGGAGTTGCCGGGGAGTATGCCGTGCAAACTGGTATTATGGACCTTAATGATCCCGTGACGAAATATGCTCCTGAGCTAACAGGTAGTCAGTGGAAAAATGTGAAAATGTTGCATTTGGCGACGTACACTGCGGGGGGACTTCCTCTTCAACTCCCTGATTCAGTTACCGACCAGAAATCATTATGGCAATATTATCAACAATGGCAGCCACAATGGGCTCCCGGCGAGATGCGCAACTACTCCAATGCCAGCATTGGTTTATTCGGTGCCCTAGCGATAAAAAGAAGTCAGTTAACATTCGAAAACTACATGGCGAAGTATGTATTCCAACCTTTAAAACTGAATCATACTTTTATCACTGTCCCAGAATCGATGCTGCCAAACTATGCGTGGGGATATCAAGATGGTCAGCCGGTACGCGTCACGTTGGGCATGCTGGGTGAGGAAGCTTATGGGGTGAAATCCACCACGAAAGATATGGTGAGATTTATGCAGGCCAATATGGATCTCGGCAGCTTACCCGCTGAAAACGATAAGTTAAAGAAAGCGATCATTGCATCCCAGTCACGTTATTTCCAGGCGCAAGAGATGTTCCAGGGGTTAGGATGGGAAATGTATAACTGGCCTATCAATCCGCAGAGAGTCGTTGCTGATAGTGGTAATGATATCGCTTTGAAACCACGTAAGGTTAAGGTATTGGAGCCAGTACAACCTGCGATACAGGCATCCTGGGTGCATAAGACCGGAGCTACCAATGGCTTTGGAGCCTATATTGTTTTCATCCCAGAAGAGAATATTGGCATAGTGATGTTGGCTAACAAGAACTACCCTAACCCTGTTCGCGTGCAAGCAGCGTATGATATTCTTGAGGCATTGCGTTGAGAGTAACGCCAGATTAAATTTTTATAGCTTCTTGATCATGTATATCAAGTCAAGGGGCTTTATTTTTTAAAGTATTTGGTATCTGTAACTTTCAGTAAACGCCATTAACGAGACAGAATAGGTTTTCTTCATATAGCGGGGACTAAATGGCTCTGTCGCATTAAGGCATTGTTAGGTAACATGCTGTTTTTTTGTGATGTTACCTGCTCATGTTTCTGATCCGAAACGTTTGCACTACCCGATTGATATTATTGCGAAATGTGTTCACTGGCATTTGGTTTATCCCTGAGCCTGCGCAATTTGGAGGAGATGATGGCAGATCTCGGTATTATCGTTGATCGTTTCACGCTTCACCTTTGGGTTATCCGCCTGGCATCGCTACTGGATAAGGCTTTTCGTCGGAATAAACGGTCAGTGGGTCGTCGCTGGTGAATGGACAAGATCTACATCAAAATCAGAGGCCGGGGTAAATACCGGTACCGAGTCGTGGACTCCAACGGCCAGACCATTGACTTTCTATTGATCGTCAAACGGGACGCAGTATCAGCCCTGCGTTTCTTTCGCAAGGCCATCAGTCACTAGGGCGAACCTGAGGTTG
Organism: Yersinia sp. 2542 StPb PI; assembly: GCF_048593855.1. Lineage (NCBI taxonomy): Bacteria > Pseudomonadati > Pseudomonadota > Gammaproteobacteria > Enterobacterales > Yersiniaceae > Yersinia > Yersinia sp. 2542 StPb PI. The sequence continues at coordinate 19,169 of NZ_JAZGQA010000068.1, read as the reverse complement.
TGACTCTCGATAAAAGTGATGCTAACACAGTGGCACTGTCCGTGCTTAACAGGAGATCAAGCAGAAGATGAAACTATCACTATTAGGCAGAACAAGTATCTGAATAATCTGATTGAGCAAGACCATCGAAATATCAAACGATGGATACGACAGATGTTGGGATTAAAATCATTTTGGCGGGCGCAGACGATATTGGCGGACATTGAGTTAGTGTACATGATACGCAAAGAGTTAATTCAGCATCCCGCTGGGGCGGCTTTATCACCGTCGGAACAATTTTATCTGTTAGCGGCCTAAAAAGCTACAGTGTAACTTTTACTGGCCCAGCATCATTAACGCGCCAGAACTGTTTCATTTTCATGATCCGCCATTGGGCTACTTCCATGAATCATACCGATCAGTGATAGTTTTACACTGATGATTAAACGAGCTATTGACCACTTTCCAAACAACGAAACAGACTTAAATGCTTAGCTAATTAAAAATAAAATCCACCTTAGATATTCAGGGTGGTAAACAGATTAAAATAAAACAATAGCGAATGGAGTTTAAATGAAAGAACTATTAATGCTAATGTCAACGTTAGTTATCTGGGTGATTATTGCTAAATTTTCATCAAAATATTTGATTCATAAAGGGTATCGAAACTGGGTGAGTAAAAAAATTGGGATTATTGTTGGTGCTGTTGTTGCTTTTACCTTTTTGATTATTGTGGTAATCCCGATACCGGAAGAGACAATATTGACATCAGCCAACTCTCGCTCATCCGTCACAACGACTATGCCAGAAAAAACAATTGATAAGCATGAAGAAAAGACCAAATTAATCGCGCCTCAAGTGCTTATAGAGGAACCTCGCAACCCTGATAATAAAAGTATAAAGACGTTGGGTATTAGCCCGGACATTTTTGAAAAAAGAATGAATGCCAACTTAGAAACGTCTAATAGTTCGCTTAGACTAAAAATTAATTTTAAAAAAAATGGCGTTAACAATACGTTCAATTATGCCTTTAATGATCATTTGGTTATTGTGGGAACGATCGACAAACCCAGTCAAAAATTATCAGAGATAATCCTGATAACAAGCGGCGATGGGACTGCCCAGGATGGCATGGATATTGGCGCTGCGGTTGTTTCTGCTTTCTCCGCCACGCTGGGAGAAAATACGATGAAAACGGGTGAGCCAGGAATAATAATGATGAAACTGATGGCAATGAATAAGAGCAGCACAAAAGATAATGAACCAAGCTCAACCATTTTTAATGGCATAAAATTTAGTTTTTTCAGCAGTGATACTACCGGTTATCGGTTTACAGCAGAACCAGCCTGATTCCATATTATCAGCGATATAGGAAATGCTATCGTTATCAAAATGGCGGGGTAATGCTAGGTGATTTCTACAGCCAGGGCATCGCTCAATTAGGATTATTTGATGATAATCAGCCAAAAATTAACAGTGCAGCGCTGACGATATTAATAGGTAAGGCAAAGGAAAGGTGTGGTTTGCCGGACAAGGCATACAGAAAGCATGGCAGATGAAACGTGAGATGCTATCGCCAGTTTACACGACTCGCTGGTCTGAGCTACCTATTGTCAGGTGAATGATGAAAGAGAGCGTCCAACGGCTCGATAAGTTCAGGGCCATTATTACGAATGTTGCCTACTTTCTTTATCACTGGATGCCAGTCGAACTCTTCTGCTGACGTCAGCGCTTCCAAAGCAATCTCCTTTGCTCTTTCTGGTGAAGTATCCGGATTCATCCATTCACGAGCGGCATCTGGTGGTAAGACGACAGGGCGCCGATCATGAATGTCCACCAATCCCGAATCACTGTCCGCAGTTACTATCACAAAACCATCATCCTCTGGCGATTCGGTTTCATCAGGATGGAACCGGCTTATCGCGGCAAAGAAGATAGGCGTTTGGTTCTCATGGTAGATAAACCACGGCTGCTTTATTTTCGGATCTTCCGGCGATTTCTTCCATTCGTACCAGCCATCAGCCATCACCAGGCTACGACCGTGGTGCCATAATGGTTTAAACATCCGACTTTCCGCAGCTGTTTCTACTCGAGCATTGATGACCGGCGCACGACCCATTTGCCGCCACCATTCAGGGCCATAGCCCCACATTAGCGGATCGAGATGCAGTTCATCCTCACGCTGATTGAGAATCAGAACGCGGGTACCTGCTGCAACGTTGTATCTGCCAATAGGAACGGGATCGAGAGCACCGTTGAATTCTAATTCAGATGCAAGAAATTCAAGGTAATCATAACGGGTTTTAATTTGAGTGAAACGACCACACATGGCACAACCTCAGAAGTAGGATGTGGGGTAATTATAGTCGTTAAATGGATCGGCGATTATGCAAAATAAATGATGGAGTTTTTCCCTTGGCTTTCCCCTAAATTTCCCTGCCACAAATTTAAGACATAAAAAAACCAACCCTAAAGGATTGGTTTTCTTTGGGATGTTTGGTCGGCATGAGAGGATTTGAACCTCCGACACCCCATGACGGCGATCTATAGGCGAAAAAAAACCTCTGGGTTAGCAGAGGCTTTTTAATCTTCAAAGGAGCCGAGTATCTTTTACGTATCCTTTTTGGTCCAAACTAGGTCAGTGCTTGGTCCGGTCATTTATCATAAGTTACTGGTTTATATGATACTGTCCGGTCACTGTCCTATCAAAAGTGGTGGAGCTGGGGGGATTTGAACCCCCGTCCGAAATTACTACGCCGTCGGCACTACATGCTTAGTCCAGTCATTACATTCGCCGGTTAGCTGCGGACGGACACGCCACTAACAAACTATCCTGATTAGTTTTAATGCTTCAACCCCAGGCAAGGTTTCCACACGAGCTCTTTTGGGTTTGACCTCTCTTGATCCCCGTCCTAAGAGCGGAGGCTAGGGAGAGAGGGAACCTTCAGTTTCTTAGGCTGATTAAGCTGCTAAAGCAGCAGATTCGTATTGCGAGTCGNTTGCAATTATTTTTTTTGCGGTTTTTTACGAGGCCTCCGCACCTCGGCATGCACCTTGGGTTTCGCGAATCCCGTCGAATCCAGAATCAGCCCCAAAGAACTTCTATAGTATACCAGAACTATACGCTGATAAGCCAGAGACTTAACGGTTAGCGTGTTTCATTATTCTGGCTTTATCGACCTGCCATTCACGATCTTTGATGTCATCACGTTTATCGTGATCTTTCTTACCTTTTGCGACACCGATTTTAACTTTAACCCAGGCATTTTTCCAATATACGGAAAGGGCAACTACGGTAAAACCGTCGCGATTAACTTTACCGAGCAGCGAATCCAGCTCGCGTTTGTTTAGCAGCAGTTTACGGGTACGCATTGGCTCGCAGACAACATGAGTCGACGCAACGTTCAACGGCGTAATGGTGGCGCCAAACAAGAAGGCTTCGCCATTTCTAAAGGTTACGTAGCTATCACTAATGTTGGCTTTGCCAGCACGCAGAGATTTTACTTCCCAACCTTGCAGCGCAAGACCCGCTTCGAACTCTTCTTCAATGAAGTATTCATGGCGGGCTCGTTTATTTTGCGCAATGGTTGCGGAACCGGGTTTGTATGCTTTTTTCTTTGTCATAGTATTGATCATTATACTGTATGCGGAGGCGAATGAAATCCTTTCCCGCAGGATGCCTGTGCATTTTGTCTCATTTGTTGCGTAGAATGCCTAGCAGATTTTTTGTCTGGCGGTAGATAAATGGTATTATCAGCGCGTTTTATGTCTCACAGGAAATGTTATGCCACAGATTAGCCGCTCTGCGTTGGTTCCGTTTAGCGTAGAACAGATGTATCAACTGGTTAATGATGTTCGCTCTTATCCAGAATTTTTGCCTGGTTGCACCGGCAGCCGGGTGCTTGATGTTACTGAGAATGAAATGACGGCCGCAGTCGATGTCGCCAAGGCTGGTATCAGTAAAACGTTTACTACACGCAATACATTGACTGATAACCAGAGCATTAATATGCAATTGGTAGATGGGCCATTTCGGAAATTAATGGGCGGATGGCATTTTACCCCATTAAGTGCAGATGCTTGTAAAGTTGAACTGCACCTGGATTTTGAATTTACCAATAAGCTGATTGAGTTGGCTTTTGGTAAAATATTCAAGGAATTAGCTGGCAATATGGTGCAGGCGTTCACTCAACGTGCTAAAGAGGTATACAGTGTCTGAGATTCGCGTTGAGGTGGTTTATGCCTTGCCTGAACGCCAATATTTGCGCACTGTTTCACTTGAGGCTGGCAGTACTGTTGAGGATGCTATCAAAGCATCAGGTTTACTTGAGTTACGATCAGATATTGATCTGACAAAAAATAAAGTGGGTGTTTACAGCCGCCCGGTAAAGCTGGGAGATAAGCTTAACACGGGTGATCGTGTTGAGATTTATCGCCCTCTGAGCGCAGACCCTAAAGAGTTACGCCGACAACGCGCCGAACAGGCAAAAAAATAAGGCACCGTCTGTGCCTTATTTTTATTGTAGCCCTGAACTGCTATCGAAGAAAAAGCGTACGCCATCCTATGGTTGCATAAGTATTAGGCGGCTTGTTGCCTAAAACCATAATCAGTATTCGTTCCCTTCATCTGCTCTGCAATCTTCGGATAAATTAATTTCCTGCTAATGTTGGTTCGTTTTTGATATCAGTCAGCACGCCGCTGCTATCAAAGGTCAACGTCAACGTCTGTTGTGTTACTTTCTGGTGGCCAGGTTGTTGGCGGAACACATAGAACCAGGTTTTAGTGCCAAACGGGTCCTGTAGCATTGGTGTGCCTAAGGTATATGCCACTTGTTGCTGGGTCATACCTTTATGAATTTTGGACGCGTCATTAGGTGATAAATAGTTACCCTGATTAATATCAGGCCGGTAGACCACCTTCTCCAGCGTTGAACAACCCGCAGTAAGCATTGCAAGCATCACAGCGGCGGCAGTCAGCATTTTACAGCGCATAGTAATCACATTCCTTTAGGGCGTAGGATGACGATGATAATAGACCTTGCAGCAGTTGGAAACCTTTACAGGGCACCTGTATGACCTCTGGAAAGGAAAAAAGTTAATCTTTTCTATGCTGCGAGCAATTCTTTTGCATTTGCCAAGGTGTTTTTCGTCACTTCACTGCCGCCCAGAAGGCGCGCCAACTCTTGCAAGCGGGCTTTTTTATCTAGCCGATGCATATGGGTTTCGGTTTCAGTGCCATCGGTTTGTTTACTCACAAAGAAATGTTGATGGCCACAACCCGCAACTTGTGGAAGGTGGGTCACACACATAACCTGAGTCGATTCACCAAGCTGACGCAACAGGCGGCCCACTATGGCTGCCGTTGGCCCACTGATACCAACATCAACTTCATCGAAGATAAGCGCAGGAGTGTCCATTTTACGCGCTGTAATCACCTGAATCGCCAATGCGATGCGAGACAGTTCACCACCGGAGGCGACTTTGGCCAGTGCTTGTAGCGGTTGACCTGGGTTGGTAGTGACGCAGAACTCAATGCGGGTCGCCCCTTCAGCACTGAGGTGCTCTGGCTCAAAATGGGTGTCAATCGTGAATTGGCCATGTGGCATTGATAATTCATGCATGCTTTCGGTAATTAGCGCGGCCAATTCATCAGCATAATGCTGACGTTCTTGATGCAACCGGTTAGCTATCTCTAACGCGTGTTGATAGTGAGTATTTACCGCGTGGCTGAGTTGCTCATGGCCGTTTTCTTGCCGTGACAGCTGTTCTTGCTCATCCAGCAATTGCTGATGAAACAAGGGTAACTCTTCTGGTGCTACATGGTGTTTACGGGCCAGATTTAATTGACGAGATAACCGTTGTTCCAATTCATACAAACGGTTAGGGTCCATATCAAATTGCTCCGCATAGTGGCGTAGCTCATCACTGGCTTCACTGATTTGGATAGAAGCCTCTTCTAGCATATTTAATAAATTATTAAATTGTTCATCCATGCCAGCCAGTTCGGTTAACTGGTGTTTGGCTGAGAAGAGCTGGCTAAGAATGTTATTCTGTTCATCATCCGACAGCAATTGTAAGGCTTGTTGGCTGAGTGACAACAACTGCCCACTGTTTGCCAAACGCTTATATTCGATATCAATTTGTTCATATTCCCCCGCTTGTGGGACAAATGAATTTAGTTCTTTCAACTGATATTGCAGTAATTCCTTTCGGGCGTTACGTTCCAGAGATTGCTGTTGATGGAGTGCCAGTGCCCGGCAGCTTTGGTGCCAGATTTGATAGGCTGCTTTCATTTCGCTCAGCAAAGCAGACTGGTCTGCGTAGGCATCTAATAGCTGTTTTTGATGATCTGGTCTTAATAGCAACTGATGGGCATGTTGGCCGTGAATCTGGATGAGATGTTGGCCTAACTCTCGCAGTTGTGACAGGGGGACTGCCGTACCATTAATAAAGCCTCTTGAGCGGCCATCGGTTCCAATAGCCCGCCGCAATAGGCATTCATTGCTGTCATCAAGATGGTTGTTTTCCAACCACTGTCGGGCCGATGGGGTGTCTGTCAGTGAAAAGCGAGCACAAATATCAGCACGCGTTGCACCTAAACGCACCATGCTGCCATCTGAGCGGCTACCAAGGCATAACCCCAATGCATCTATGGCGATAGATTTACCTGCCCCTGTTTCGCCAGTAATTGCTGTCATCCCGGGTTGAAAATCGATTTCTAACTCACGCACAATTGCAAAATTACTGATGGTTAATTGGGCCAGCATGGTAAATCTCCTGTACATAAACACATAGCTGTATTTGAATACAGTATAAACTGGTTTTATATACAGTAAAGTCCTTGCGGCACTTTTTAGAATAATTTTTTCGACCAGCCTAATTTTGTACTTAACGTATTGAAATAACTGTAGTCCTTTGGATGAATAAGATTAAGGTGAAAATCACTACGGCGAATTAATACTTCTTCACCCTCCTGAATCGGTAGTGCTATCTGGCTATCACAGCTTATTTCCAGGTCGCTGGTGATTTGCGAAAACTTCAATCGGATGGTGCTGCTACTATTAATGACCAGAGGTCTGGCGGTTAGAGTGTGTGGGAACATCGGGACCAATACGATGGCGTCCAGGGTGGGGGTGAGGATTGGGCCACCTGCCGAGAGCGAATAAGCCGTCGAGCCGGTAGGGGTGGCAATGATCAGGCCGTCTGAACGTTGAGAAAAAGCGAAGCGGTTATCGATATACACTTCGAATTCAATCATATGTGCCACTTTACCCGGATGCAAAACCACTTCATTGATTGCTGTGCTGATGCGGCTTTGCTGATTGGTACGAGTCACTTGTACTTCTAGTAAGAAGCGTTGTTCGCTTAGATATTCGCCTTCCAGTACATCTGAAAGTTGTTGTTGGGCATTATCCGGGTCCAAATCAGTCAGAAAGCCCAGATTGCCTCGGTTGACACCGATGACTTTGATATCATAGCGAGCGAGTACTCGCGCGGCACCGAGCATATTGCCATCGCCCCCGACCACCACGGCTAAATCGGCTTTTTGGCCAATGTCAGCCAAGCTGCCGGTAATGGCATCGGTTAAATTTAGATCTTTGGCGATCTGCTGTTCAACCATCACGTCATAACCTTTGGCGTTTAACCAGTGGTAGAGCATCTCATGGGTGGCAAGTGCAGCCGGATGCCGTGGGTGACCGACAATACCAATACAATTGAATCTTTTATTATTCATTGCCGTGATTTTCCTTACTGGGGCGTCTTTTACCCCACATTATGACCGGTTCCCTTGAATCCCCGGTTTTGATCCCCATAATAAGCCAAGTAGCGAGATTAATGCTAAAACGCGGAGATATCCATGAGTAGTAAAGAACAGAAAACACCAAACGAGCAAGTCTCGGAAGAAATGGAAAATGCAGCAGAGCAGCAAGTGGAAGCGACACAAGAGACGGGTGAAGGTGTAGATCCGCGTGTTGCCGAGCTTGAAGCGCAGTTGGCTGCAGCCGTACAGCGTGAGCGCGAAAGCTTGCTACGCGCTAAGGCTGAAGTTGAGAATATCCGTCGTCGTACTGAATTGGATGTTGAAAAAGCGCATAAGTTTGCACTGGAAAGATTTTCATCTGAATTATTGCCAGTGATCGATAATCTGGAACGTGCACTGGATACTGCTGATAAAAGCAATACCGAACTGACTTCGATGATTGAAGGTGTCGAGTTGACGCTGAAATCACTGCTCGATGCAGTAGGTAAATTCGGCATTGAGGTTGTCGCTGATACCCATGTGCCGTTTAATCCTGATGTTCATCAGGCAATGACGATGCTTGAATCTGCTGATCATGAACCAAATCATGTGATGATGGTGATGCAAAAAGGCTATACGCTAAATGGCCGTTTGCTACGCCCGGCAATGGTTGCGGTATCTAAAGCGAAAGCTTAAGGTGTCCTGACGTGAAAAAGGCACCTTCGGGTGCCTTTTTTTATTTAACTATCTTGGTATTTTATTCTGCTGTTGGTAGCTTGGGTTGCCAATCAATAGCTTGTTGATTGTGCTGTTGCAGTAGCTGATTTGCTTGTGAAAAGTGCTTACAACCAAGAAAACCACGATGGGCAGACAGCGGCGATGGGTGCGGCGCTTTTAAAATAAAGTGGCGTTGGGTATCAATGATCCGGCCCTTCTTCTGGGCATGTGCTCCCCACAGCATAAAAATCACCCCATCACGATGTTCATTCAGGGCTGCAATGACTTTATCAGTGAAGGTTTCCCAACCAAGGTTAGCATGAGAGTGCGCATTACCTGCTTCAACGGTTAGCACGGTATTGAGTAGCAAGACCCCTTGTTCGGCCCAGCTTTGCAAGAAGCCATGATTGGGGCGCTCAAAGCCTGGGATATCGGTAGCCAACTCTTTGTACATGTTCACCAAAGAGGGAGGCGCTGGCACACCAGGTAACACAGAAAATGATAATCCATGTGCTTGATTGGGGCCGTGGTAGGGGTCTTGCCCTAAAATAACCACTTTAACCTGATCCAATTCAGTCAGGCGGAATGCGTTAAATACATCTTTTTGCGCAGGATAGATAGTCTTGCCAGCACTGCGTTCTGCTGCCACATAGGCCAGCGTATCTCTAAAGTAAGGCTGTTCTTTTTCCAGGCCGATCACATCGTGCCAGGTAAGGGAGGCAGACATAAACACTCTCCTTGGTTTCTGCAAAGTATTGATGTGCGTTAGCTTACCGGTTCAAACCGGTGAGTGAAACCGTTAAACCTGACTCTGTGACGTAATGATGATTTCTTGACCTTTTTATGCAAAAAATGTTGAAAATTTACAAAAATATTTGCTGTCAGTTGTTTTGATAAAATTGATATAAAACATAAATTTGGCGATGGAGTTATTACTGATGTGGTCGAAAGATTGATTTAAGTCAAAGAATTGCGGCGGTCTGACTGGTATACAGAACAATAAGACAACAATGGTTTTACCAAATAACCAAGATAGTTTCTCCCCCTTGGAATTTATATCCGCATTATGGAGGCACCAAATGATTACTGGTATTCAAATTACTAAAGCTAACAATGAAGCCTTACTGAACTCTTTTTGGCTGTTAGATGATGAAAAATCTGAACTGCGCTGTGTTTGCGCTAAAGCGGGTTATGCCGAAGATCAGATAGTTCCTGCCAGTGAGTTAGGCCAGATTGAATATCGCGAAGTTCCACTGGAAGTGCAGCCTACTGTGCGTGTTGAAGGTGGTCAGCATTTGAACGTTAACGTTCTGCGCCGCGAAACACTGGAAGATGCAGTGAAAAATCCAGAAAAATATCCTCAGTTGACGATTCGTGTTTCTGGCTATGCAGTGCGTTTTAACTCCCTGACACCAGAACAACAACGTGATGTAATTACTCGTACTTTCACTGAAAGTCTGTAATTTTTGTCATAACGTTTAAGTCATTCAAAAATTCTAAGGGAGCTTCGGCTCCCTTTTTCATCTCTGCTATTTAGTGGTCGATAAATTTGATAACGATCACACTTCTCTATATTTATAAGTAAATCTTATCATTTCCATTTAAGAACATCATCCGATGTGTCGATAGATAAACCCATAACGCCGAACTAATTATCTGGATTATCTTTCGACAAGGAGTTGGCATGAGTGGACCTGTCAGTTTGATTAGGCCTACTGCATTAGTAGGTTTAATGAGTCAAGTGAACCCATCGGAACTGCCAAAGAGGGATGTCACCACCGCAGACAAGCCTTCAGTGGGACAACCGACTCATCTTACAGCAGCAACACTGGCAGGTAATGAGCTTTGTTATAGTATGCAAGCTAACGTTAGCCTGACACGAAGTAACGGAGCTGCGACGGGGAGTGAGTATGTTGCGATATCAAATGGACAAGGATCACAGCAAGGGGACTATTCATTAGCATTACTCGCTAAAGATGTTTACGCTCCTGCTGCTGGTAGCATCGGCGGGTTTACACGTTTGAGTGATGGTGAGTTACTGGCTGCGGGAATAGATCCGGCGAGTTTATTTAATAGTGCTTCAGGATTTCAGGCTGGGATTTATCATGATAATCAGCAGTATGTTTTATCCTTTGCCGGTACCAATGATGTAAATGATTGGTTAAGTAACATCCGGCAAGCCACTGGCTACGATGATGTACAGTATAATCAAGCCGTTGCTGTAGGGAAAACCGCAAAAATGGCATTTGGTGATGCGCTGGTGATTACCGGGCACTCATTGGGGGGCGGTTTGGCGGCGACCGCAGCATTAGCGAGTGGAACATTTGCGGTGACATTTAATGCCGCGGGTGTTTCAGACCACACCATAAATCGCCTTGGTATGGACCCCACTCAAGCACGGATTTCAGCAGGAAACGGTGGTGTGCGCTGCTATAGCGAACAATATGATTTGCTGACAGATGCACAGGAATCTACGTGGTTAATTCCTGATGCGGTAGGCCATAAAATCACTCTGACAAATAGTGACAAACTCACTGGGATAGATGATTGGCTGCCACATAAGCACCTTGAACGCCGCTTATCGGCACACAGTATTGATAAAGTGATCAGCTCAATGAGTGAACAACAACCTTGGGAGCGGCAGTATGCCTGAATCGACACTGGCAATGAGGGTGAGGCGCCATTTGCGTTATGCCATCTACGGTGTTTTGATGCCATTAATAAGTTTTGAGGGGCAGGCGATGACAGATATTAATACAGCTTTTACTGATCCGATTGTAATACCGATCGCTGATGCGATTGTCCACGGAGATGTAAAACAGATCCATCAGTTAGCAAATGAAAAGTTGTTGCAGCAGCAAGGTGATCGGTCGGTAACCCTGATGCAGTGGGCTATTCTCAACCAACAGCCAGAAAGTTTAGCGGCGTTGCTGCAAGAGCATGCTGATCCATTTCAGTCGGGCATGCAGGGTGATACCGCCTGGCATACGGCGGCTAGTGTGCAAGATGCGCATTACCTGCAAATTTTACTTGAAGGCCGTATGAAACCTAATGCGCGCAATAGTGTAACACTGGCGACGCCATTGGCTGCGGCTGTTATGGCGGGGCGCGGAGTTCAGGTTATCCTGCTGTTAGTTGCTGGGGTCGATCCGAATATGGCTGATCGGATGGGGGATACACCACTGCATTTAGCGGGCAAAACCAATGCGCCAGATCTGGCATTGCGGCTATTAAAAGCCGGTGCTGATCCTGAATTACGCAACAAGCAGGGGGCAACCTTTCAACAATATTTTGCCATGACGCCTTTGAATATTCAAAGTGCTGAAATGCAACAAAAACACCAGCAATTGAATACCTGGCTGCGCGGGAAGAAACTCGCTGAGGTTTATCAGCAGTAGCAGAATATTAGCCGGATAGGCTAAAACGCAACTTGAGTGCGAAATACAGTAAGGTTGTCGCCATCGTGCTGATAATAAAAAAGCCGCTGTTATAAGCGGCTTTTTCGCAAGAATGCTAAATCAATCAGCACTCTTGGTATCAGGTTTTTCCTTTGGCTTACGCCGCTTACCAACATTTTTGGCATCGCGGTGACGTACCTTAACCTTTACCTTCTCTTTGCTGGCTTCTTTTAGCTCTTTACGCTTTGCTAAAACCTTTTTAGAAGGTTTACCGGTGGTTTTTTCGCTTGGTGCCTTGCTGGTCGGGCGTAATTCATCAATAACCCGTGGCTTCAATGGTTCGTTCAGATAACGGCCAATTTTACCCAGCAATAGATGGTCATGCGCTTCAACTAATGAGATAGCAACACCTTTGCGCCCGGCGCGGCCAGTACGGCCAATACGGTGCAGATAGACATCAGATGTCAGCGGCAGATCAAAGTTGAATACATGACTGATATCGTCGATGTCGAGACCGCGTGAAGCCACATCAGTGGCAACCAGAACATTAACCCGGCCATCGCCTAAACGAATAACGGCTTCGGTGCGCTTCGCCTGAACCATTTCACCTTCGAGGAACCAGGCGTTAATTCCGGCCTCACGTAGCCAACTGACCAGTTGGTGTACCTTTTCACGGGTTCTGACGAAAATGATGGATTTCTGCACTTCCGGTTGCTTGAGCAGATGCACTAGCAGCGCGGTTTTGTGTTCGATATTGTCAGCACGATAGTACCATTGCTGAATTTTTTTACGTTCGCGACGAGATGGATCGGCTTCCAACTCTACCGGCTCATTCAGGATGCGTTCCGCAAACTCACGGATAGCTTCACCTTCAAGCGTGGCGGAGAACAGTAAGGTTTGTTTACGCCAGCGAGTCTCTGCGGCGATGGTTTCAATGTCCTGCGCAAAGCCCATATCCAGCATACGGTCGGCTTCATCCAGAATCAGGGTTTCTACTGCCCGACAGTCAAAGTTCTCTTCTTTGATGTATTGCAACAAGCGGCCAGTGGTCGCAACAACGATATCCTGATTTTCACTAAACACTTCCGCGTGGTTCATATAAGCCACACCGCCGGTGATCGTGGCGATATCCAGCTGTGTATGCTTGGCCAATTCACGGGCTTGATCCGCAACTTGCATGGCTAATTCACGGGTTGGCGTCAGGATCAGTATCCGTGGCGGGCCAGATTTTTTGCGTGGGAAATCGAGCAAATGCTGCAAGGCAGGCAGCAAAAAGGCGGCAGTTTTGCCAGTACCTGTTGGAGCCGAACCCAATACATCGCGCCCATCCATAGCTGGCGGAATAGCCGCAGCTTGAATGGCGGTAGGGCGCTCATAGCCTTTGTCGCGCAGTGCGTCAATCAGGCGTTCATCGAGATCGAGTTCGGAAAAATTGGTTACAGTCATGGTCTTCCTCTACTTGGGGCGCCGATTATAGACGGGTTAGCCGAATTCTTCACCTGTTTAAGCGGTAATGATGTCTTTTCCCTTCAATCATATTGTCCTATGCTACGCCGGTTATGGATTCTGGTGACTAATGTGGGCGAACAATTGAAAAAAAAACCGGTGTTACGTGGTGGTGGTTTCACTTTTAAACAATTCTTTGTGGCACATGACTGCTGTGCGATGAAGGTAGGCACTGATGGTGTTCTACTTGGGGCTTGGGTGCCGGTGGAAAAAGCCCGTAAAGTGTTGGATATCGGTTGTGGCAGTGGACTTATTGCTCTAATGATTGCTCAACGTTCAACATCTGAGGTATTGATTGATGGCGTTGAACTGGAGCCAGAAGCCGCACGGCAGGCAAGCAGCAATGCGGCGTCATCTCCCTGGGCTGAGCGGGTTCGTATTTATCAGCAGGACGTGCACCAGTTTGCTGAAAACCACCCTCATCAGTATGATCTGATTGTCAGCAATCCACCTTATTTTGCTCCGGCGCTCGCCTGCCGGGATGAGGCCCGCGATACTGCGCGTTACACCGGCTCCTTAACGCATGATGCTTTACTAAACTGTGCTGAGAAGCTTATCACACCGAGCGGTGCGTTTTGTGTGGTTTTACCTCATGACTTGGGAATTGAACTCTCCCGCCTTGCTATTCAACAAAACTGGTTCGTTCACTGCCAAGTAGACATCAGGGATCGTCCTGGTAAGCCGCTAAATAGAATGTTATTGACGTTATCGCGCCAGATGGGAGAGACGGAGTATCAGCATTTAGCTTTGCGTCAATCTGAAGGGGTCTATTCCCCTGAGTTTTGTCAGTTGATCAGCGAGTTTTATCTCAACTATTAGTTATCGTGATAAGTGGTTGTAGTGATAAGTCAAAAATCAGGATAAGCAGGGCGCGATAGTGAACCGCGCCCTGAAAAGCTATTATGGATGAAGAATGGTAGGCTGTGGATTCTCTATTTGATCAGGATAATCAAGCGTATAATGCAAACCACGGCTCTCTTTACGCTCCATGGCACAGCGCACGATTAACTCAGCGACCTGCACGAGGTTACGTAATTCCAGCAGATTATTGGAGATACGGAAGTTGGCATAATATTCATCAATCTCCTGCTGTAATGTATTGATACGGCGTAAAGCGCGCTCTAAGCGTTTGGTGGTGCGCACAATACCGACGTAATCCCACATGAATAAACGCAGTTCATGCCAGTTATGCTGAATGACGACACGTTCATCAGAGTTATCAACACGGCTTTCATCCCAGTCTGGCAAATGTTTCGCCAATTTGGCATGTGGCAAGCGCATAAGAATATCTTCAGCGGCAGACCAGCCATACACCAGGCACTCGAGCAGAGAGTTAGAAGCCATGCGGTTAGCGCCATGCAAGCCGGTATAGCTGACTTCGCCAATCGCATATAAACCATCCAGGTCAGTACGCCCATGTTGGTCTACCATTACACCGCCACAGGTATAGTGAGCAGCAGGTACGATAGGAATGGCTTCTTTGGTCAAATCGATACCGAGCGACAGTAGTTTTTCGTAGATCATCGGGAAGTGCTGCATCACGAAATCAGTCGGTTTATGACTGATATCCAGATACATACAATCAGCACCGAGGCGCTTCATCTCATGGTCTATGGCACGGGCGACGATATCACGCGGGGCCAATTCCCCTCGGGGGTCAAAATCAAGCATAAAGCGGCTGCCGTCAGGGCGCTTAAGGTAAGCACCTTCGCCACGTAATGCTTCGGTCAGTAAGAAGTTACGCGCTTGCGGATGGAACAAGCAGGTAGGATGAAATTGGTTAAATTCTAAATTAGCGACACGACACCCAGCACGCCATGCCATGGCGATACCATCGCCAGAAGAGATATCAGGGTTAGTGGTATATTGGTAAACTTTGGCGGCACCACCGGTAGCTAAAACGACCGCTTTAGCCCGAAAAGTTTCAACTTTCTCAAGCTCCCGGTTCCAGATATAAGCGCCGACCACACGTTTAGTGCCCGTCAGACCAATTTTATTGGACGTGATAAGATCGACAGCATTACAGCGTTCTTTCACTAAAATGTTAGGGTGGGTCCTTGCTTTACCTACCAGGGTGGTTTCTACTTCTTTACCTGTAGCATCAGCAGTATGCAGTATACGGCGATGGCTATGACCGCCTTCACGGGTAAGGTGATAACGTTCTTCGCCGCTGGCATTGGTTTCGGTATCAAACAGGACGCCTTGATCAATAAGCCATTGCACGCAAGAGCGGGCGTTACTGGCAATAAACTCTACGGCGTCTTTATCACAAAGCCCGGCCCCAGCAATCAGGGTGTCATCGACATGTGAACTAATGCTGTCAGTTTCATCAAAAACGGCAGCAATACCTCCCTGAGCATAAAAAGTGGCACCTTCATTAAGTGGCCCTTTGCTCAGAACAGTTACTTTACAATGTGGCGCCAGGCGTAAAGCCAATGACAAACCGGCAGCGCCACTCCCGATGATCAATACATCGCTAACGTGTTCAGATGATGATTGCATATCGTATGATGTGTGCAGAAGAAGAGTGAAANTCATGTTAGCCTATCTGCCAGAGCAAAAGCTATGGCTATAAGATGTCTAAAGAATATTCAGACAAATAATCTGGCAACATGGAACTTTGCAATTTTTATAAACTCCAAGCGTGTGCTTGCTCAGGAAAATAAAGATATGGCTGGCAGTACTACTTTTAGCGTGAGGATAGATTTCGGGAGAGTTCACCTCGGATGAGCGAGCAGTTAACGGATCAGATGCTGGTTGAACGGGTCCAGAAAGGTGATCAGCAATCGTTCAATTTACTGGTAATTCGATACCAGCATAAGGTTGCGAGCCTTGTATCCCGCTATGTGCCTCAGGGTGATGTCCCTGATGTAGTTCAGGAATCTTTTATCAAAGCTTATCGTGCATTGGAGTCATTTCGTGGCGATAGCGCTTTCTATACGTGGCTTTACCGTATTGCTGTGAATACAGCAAAAAATTACTTAGTTGCTCAGGGGCGGCGCCCGCCATCCAGTGATGTGGATGCAAATGATGCTGAAAATTACGAAAATGCGGGTGCATTGAAAGAAATATCGAACCCTGAGAACTTAATGTTGTCTGAAGAATTGAGGCAGATAGTTTTTAAAACCATAGAGTCACTTCCTGAAGATCTGCGGATGGCGATTACACTCAGGGAGTTAGATGGTCTAAGCTATGAAGAGATAGCTGTGATTATGGACTGTCCGGTCGGTACTGTTCGTTCCCGTATCTTCCGTGCCAGAGAGGCTATCGATAATAAAGTTCAGCCGCTAATTCAGCGATAAGCGGACACATAAAGGGTATTTGGCATGCAGAAAGAAAAGCTTTCCGCTCTGATGGACGGAGAAACTCTCGATAGTGAGCTGCTTGGTTCTTTATCGAAAGATAAAGCATTGCAGCAAAGCTGGCAGAGCTATCATTTAATCCGTGATACCCTGCGGGGGGATGTTGGTGAAGTCTTGCATCTGGATATCGCCAGCCGAGTCGCAGAGGCACTCAAAAACGAGCCTGCTCGTTTTGTACCTATTGCTGTGCCTGAATCTCAGCCACAACCTCATGTCTGGCAGAAAATGCCTTTCTGGCAAAAAGTTCGCCCATGGGCCAGCCAGATTACTCAGGTTGGGGTTGCCGCGTGTGTTTCTCTAGCGGTAATTGTTGGGGTTCAACAATACAACCAACCCGAATCAGGTAATTTGCAACCAGAATCACCTGCATTTAATACCTTACCGATGATGGGTAAAGCCTCGCCAGTAAGTTTTGGTGTGCCTGCTGATGGTTCTTTCGGAACGTCTCAACAGCATCAGGTTCAGGAGCAACGTCGGCGAGTCAATATGATGACTCAATTGCAAGATTTTGAATTGCAACGCCGCTTGCCACAAACTGACGTGTTGCAGCAGCCTTCAACATCGACACAAGCCGCTATTCAGGTTCCCGGAACTCAGTCCTTAGGAATGCAGCAGCAGTAATGAAGCAACTTTGGTTCTCCGTCTGTTTAATGACGGGCAGCCTGTTCATGCCAACAATTGCTTCGGCGGAAACGACGCCGATAGCAATGTTGCAGGAAATGAGCAGTGCCAGCCAGTCGCTCAACTATGAGCTATCCTACATTAATGTTAATAAGCAAGGGATTGATTCTCTTCGCTATCGACATGCTATTTTAGATAAAAAAACCTTTGCGCAATTGCTGCGTATGGATGGCCCACGCACAGAGATCTTACAGCGTGGTAATGAAATAAGTTATTTCGAGCCTGGTTTCGATGCTTTCACTCTGGCGGGTGAACATATAGTTGATGCATTGCCGTCTATCGTATTCCCCGATTTTGAAAAGCTGTCAAAATACTATAACTATATTGCACTTGGCCGTGCCCGTATTGCAGACCGACCATGTCAGGTTATTCGGGTAGTCGCCCGTGACAGTACCCGATACAGCTATATTATTTGGATGGATGAAACGAGCAAACTCCCAATGCGGGTAGATTTGTTAGATCGTGATGGTGAAACACTTGAGCAATTTCGTGTGATTTCTTTTGCTATCGGTGAACCTATTCAGGATATTTTGCAAGGTATGGTAAAGCTCTCTTTACCGCCATTGCTTGCATTACCTGCTAAAACCAAGGTTGATTTTACCTGGGCCCCACGTTGGTTGCCGGAAGGTGTTTCCGAGGTTTCACGCAGTCGCCGTATATTACCGAATATGGATGCACCAACAGAATCACGGTTATATTCTGATGGGTTATTCAGTTTTTCAGTAAATATAAATCCGGCGGGTAAAGATGCGCCTTCAGAGCAATCCTTACGTCAAGGTCGTAGAACTGTGCATACTGAAGCTCGTAATAATGTTGAAATTACCATAGTTGGCGAGCTTCCGCCTACAACTGCAAAACGTATCGCTGACAGTATTGTTTTGGAATCAACAAAATGATGAAAGAATGGGCTACAGTTATTTCGTGGCAAAATGGTGTTGCTCTATTGCGTTGTGAACCACAGTCTGGTTGTGGGAGTTGCAATGCGCGCACTGGATGCGGTAGTCATTTATTAAATGAATTGGGGCCGGAGTCGGAGCACCAATTACAAATAGCTATCTCGCAACCGCTTGAACCTGGTCAAAAGGTTGACGTCGGTATTAGTGAGGGGAGTTTATTACGTTCTGCTTCTTTGGTTTATCTAACGCCTTTAGCCGGATTGATTGCGGGTGGCGGTTTATTTCAGGCTTTATTTGTTACCGATGCTTTTACTGCTCTAGGCGCTATTTTAGGTGCTGGGCTAGGTTTTTTGCTCGCCAGAACATTAGCGAGCAGAATTGAAGGACAGAGTGACTATCAACCAATGATTCTACAGATTGGTTTACCCCCAACGACTATACGAATTCAGTAACAGAATAATTCCTTTCCTCTCAGCCATGATAGGCCGGAATACGGTTTTGTATCATGTGTTCAACTAAAGCAATAAAAAGATCGGCACTGATAAGCGCTGAGTAATCTACTGAGAAAAGTATGTTACCTTTAGCATCAAATAAGCGTATTTTATCATGATCTTTCTCGCGTAACGTCTCGACACGCAGGATGTCTTCAATGCTGATAATACCGTCTGTTGTAATTAATGAGTGTGCACTAAGTGAAAGTGGAGTTGTATCCATCTGAACATTTTTCACCATGATTACATTTAAAAGACCATGGTATATGAGTGATTTTAGCCAGTTGTCATTCTTTTTAATTACATCAAATACAATTGCTTTCCCTCGGGATAAAGAGTTTAAACTTACTATCCCGACATGCATGACTTGTTGATGGATGATTGTGTTTATCAGCGGG
>NZ_JAZGQA010000067.1:0-21732 GCF_048593855.1 Yersinia sp. 2542 StPb PI | reverse complement strand
TACATATTTCATCTACTTGATTTATAGATTTTTTATTTTTTAGTGTGTTAAATAACAATGGCTTAGATATTCACTAAAAGTGCATTTTTATTGGCCTACAAGGTTGAACCTGCCGGCAAAACATGCAATTATTGCGAAAATTTAGCGTTACTATTCATCCCTCTAATCCATATCATTTCGATTAAGTAAGCAGGAGGCGGTTATGACAGTAGTAGACTATTCAATGCATAATGAGCGCTTCTCATGCTATTTCTCCTGTTTATCTGCTGTTAAGTTCCTTGTTACTTCCATGCGGTAAGGCTATCTGTCGCTCACTGTTAGGCATTATTAAAAATAGAGCTGGATCTCTGATTTTACTGATGTCTATTGGTCGATGCGAAGACCAGTTAACTCACTATTCTAGCTTCTATTTGAGCGAGTGATCGTGTGCGTAATAGATATCAATTTGCCGGCATTGCATAAAATCTTCACCTTATGCGATGTCATATACATGCCAAAATGGCAGCCTCATACCTGACCGTTTGAGAGTAAGTGACATGACACTATTAAAAATAGCAACAAGTGCTCGTTTGGCTTCTTATATAGAAAGCCAACGGGGAATGGTATACCTCAATCAAACTGATTTTACTGATGTTGCCGCTGTGGTGATGTCGGTTGAAGATGCCAATGCCGGTATATTGTCAAAGTTGCATGATCTGGGTTTTGCTATTCCTACTTTTGTTGCTGTCACGGCACAACAGACGGTTTCTGCCGATTATTTGCCTCTGATTAAGGGGATTATTACGCTCGGCGAAGCAAACAAAGCTTTTTACAATGCTCAGGTAGAGGCTGCCGCCAGTGAATATCAAAAAAATCTATTACCGCCATTTTTCTCAACATTGAAAAAATATGTCGAGATGAATAATTCAACTTTTGCTTGCCCAGGGCATCAGGGTGGCGAGTTTTTCCGTAAGCATCCTGCCGGTCGCCAGTTTTTTGAATTTTATGGCGAGACCATTTTCCGTTCAGATATGTGCAACGCAGACGTCAAACTGGGTGACTTGCTGATCCATGAAGGTGCAGCTAAAGATGCACAAAAATATGCAGCTAAGGTCTTCAATGCGGATAAAACCTATTTTGTTTTGAATGGTACATCGGCTGCGAATAAGGTCGTGACTAATGCCTTATTGACCCGTGGTGATTTGGTATTGTTCGATCGTAATAACCATAAATCCAACCATCATGGTGCGCTGATTCAGGCTGGGGCGACACCAATCTATTTGGAAACGGCCCGCAACCCGTTCGGTTTTATTGGTGGTATTGATGCTCATTGTTTCGACGAGCGTTATTTACGCCAGCAATTGCGGGACGTTGCGCCAGAAAGAGCAGAAGAGGCGCGGCCATTCAGATTGGCGATCATTCAGTTGGGTACCTACGATGGCACGGTGTATAACGCACGTCAGGTGGTTGATACTATTGGTCATTTGTGTGATTACATTCTGTTTGATTCTGCGTGGGTAGGTTACGAACAGTTTATTCCGATGATGAAGGATTTCTCACCGCTATTGCTGGATTTAAATGAAAATGACCCTGGGATTATTGTGACTCAGTCAGTGCACAAGCAGCAGGCTGGTTTCTCCCAAACCTCGCAGGTACATAAAAAAGATAATCATATCAAAGGGCAAAAACGGCACTGTAATCATAAACGTTTTAATAATGCATTTATGTTGCATGCCTCAACCAGCCCGTTCTACCCATTATTTGCTGCACTGGATATTAACGCCAAAATTCATTCTGGTGACAGTGGCCGCCGCATGTGGATGGATTGTGTCAAGTTGGGCATCGATACGCGTAAACTATTATTAGAACGCTGCTCAATGTTGCGGCCATTTATTCCTCCCACTGTCGGTGGTAAAAATTGGCAAGATTACGATACGGACGTTATTGCTAATGACACACGTTTCTTTAATTTTGTGCCTAATGAACGTTGGCATGGCTTTGAAGGGTATAACCAAGACCAATATCTGGTTGATCCTTGTAAGTTATTACTGACGACACCGGGTATTGATGCTAACAGCGGCCAATATACCCAATTTGGTGTTCCGGCAGCGATACTGGCTACCTTCTTGCGTGAAAATGGCATTGTGCCGGAAAAATGCGATCTGAATTCAATTTTGTTCCTGCTAACACCGGCAGAAAATCCAGCAAAAATGGCACATCTGGTTGATATGCTAGCTCAGTTTGAGCGCTACGTGGAGCAAGATGCTTTATTGTGTGATGTATTACCAACGATATACCGTAAGAATGAAGAGCGCTATCGCGGCTATACTCTACGCCAGTTATGTCAAGAAATGCATGATCTCTATGTCAGCTATGATGTTAAACAACTGCAAAAGGATATGTTCCGCAAAGCCAGCTTACCGCCGGTATTAATGAACCCGCAAGATGCCAATATCCAGTTTATTCGCGATAATATCGAGCTAATCCCTATTGCCGAGGCTGAAGGGCGCATTGCTGCTGAAGGCGCACTCCCTTATCCACCTGGCGTATTGTGCGTGGTGCCAGGTGAAATGTGGGGCGGGGCGGTACAGCGTTATTTCCTGGCGTTGGAAGAGGGGATTAATTTATTGCCCGGCTTCTCGCCTGAATTGCAGGGCGTTTATATCGAAAAAGGTGATGTAGAGTGGCGGCGTATCTTTGGTTATGTCATTACGCCGTAAACTGAAGTACTGATAGACAGCCAATGAGAGCATCGGCTGTCTATCAACAAGTTATTACAAATTAGGCTCATCAATAACCTAAATAGCGTGCGACTAAAACTGTGCCGGAAATCAGCAATAAGATATTTATTAATCGGATAAGCTGGTCGCGACTTATCCCTAAACTGATTTTATTGGCGATAACCAAACCAACTAACATCCCCGGTACCAACAGTAGTACCATCCATAAAATAGATAGGTCCATGTAGACCCCTGCCAGCGTAAACAAAATAACTCGCGTGAGGGTACTCAGGCCGATAAGCGTGGTCTGGGTAATCCGCAAATTATCTTTGCTGGCTATTCTACCGGATAAATAAATAGCATAGATAAACCCACCGCTGCCAAATAGCGCACTGAAGATACCGCCAATCAAGCCAAAAGGAATGGCGGCAACAGGTTTGAATTGCCCTTGTGGTTTACGCCGGCTAAGGGCGTAAATGGCATATAAAATGACAAATATGCCGAGCGCCAGTAGCAAAATATCAGGGCGAGTACGTAGCAGTAACGTCGCGCCGATCAGACTACCAATAATCATTAGTGGGACTAATCGCTTAAGTTCAGCAAGGTCGGCATGACGGCTATGGCGAGCTACATTGGTAATGGCTGCAAACATATCGACAATTGCCAATAATGGGACAATCTTAGCGACAGGAATAAATAGCGCTAATATCGGACTGGCAATTAATGCAGAACCAAATCCTGTAATACCAAAGATGATATAAGCGATGACCATAGTGGAGAAGATTACCACCATTTCAAACAGGGTAAGTCCAAAGTCCATTTGTTCAATCTGCCGATAGTAGGGATAGGATGATTAGCCATACTATAAACATTTTATTGAGAATGGTTGTTATTCAAATGTGCACTTTTGTCAGGCGATCACACTTTAGACATAAAAATGACACTGTGGGTGGAGCCTGCCATTTCAGTTTCCCTTCGTTGGCGTTGCAGGGGGGATTAGCCACCTGCAACGCCAATTTCTTTGGCTATAAAATCCGCTATTAAACAAAACTAGTGGCGGCGATAACTCTTCTGCGCGCTGTTCACTTTCACCAGATAACGGCGAGATTCGCCTGAAGGGTGTTTAGTGGTCAGCGTTTGGAATACATCACCAGGAGCCATATTGTTGATAATATTAACAGCCTGGTTCTTATCGCTGGAGAATACCCGCAATACGCTACCTGCTCCGCCGTTATAAGAGGTAATAACAGCATAACGCCGTGAGGTGGCATTCTGAATTCCGCCTAGATAGGTATTTTGCAGAATTGACAGATATGCCGTACCGGCATCAATATTATTTTCTGGATCAAACAGATAGCTACGGCTTGGCTGGCCACTTTTGCCCTTCATTTTGAACACATCTCGCCCGGCAGTATGCTGCACAACTTGCATCAGACCCAACGCATCAGAGCCACTGACCGCATATGGGTTGAAGCTAGATTCTGTTTGCATAATTGCCAGGATCAATGACTCTTCGACGCCATAACGCTCCGCTGACTGGCGCACCAGTGGCAGGTATTTATGGGCACGTTGATCCAGATGGTTAGGGACCAATTGCAAGGTGACCGACCAGATAACATGCAGGCCGGAAGTGCGTTTTTGCATTCTGGTTTGTAGCAGATAATCAGCAAAATGGGCCGCGCGCCATTCCCAACGGATCGGCTGGCCAT
The DNA here is from genome assembly GCF_048593855.1 of Yersinia sp. 2542 StPb PI. NCBI lineage: Bacteria > Pseudomonadati > Pseudomonadota > Gammaproteobacteria > Enterobacterales > Yersiniaceae > Yersinia > Yersinia sp. 2542 StPb PI. The sequence goes on along the minus strand of NZ_JAZGQA010000067.1, from coordinate 17,324 downwards.
TGTTATCTAGCACCTGCCCATAGAGGAAGGGCTCTTTACTGATCTGAATATCGTTAACATCCGAATAGAGGTCGATAGAGCCAGGATCATCACCCATTAAAAGTGTGGTAATAATCGCCTGACGCAAGTGAGCCGCCGGATCTGTCGTGGCAATGGTTTCAACCGTAATCGTACCGGCATCGAAGTTGATATGGCTGCGGGTTTGATATTGATCCGTATACTTAACGTAATCTTTTGGACCCGCGATTAAGACTTCTTTTAATCCCCAAATATTTTCAATGTTATGGGCAAATTGGCCCATTAAAATCTCAAAACCGTTGGTATCTTTGACATAGGCTTCGTTTTCTGTTTGATTCTTATTGCCTGAGCAAGACACTAACAATGGTGCAATTATCAGCAAAGCTAAAATTTTCTTCATCTTACAAGCCATATCTTGATGAGGAATAACAACGGGGCCAGCGCAGACCCCGTGTGGTTACTTACTCGGTGGAGTATAACCTTCAATATGAACATCCTGCCCTTCGAACAGAAAGTTAACCATCTCCTGCTCTAACAGTTTGCGGTCTTCCACATTCATCATGCTCAGTTTTTTCTCGTTAATCAGCATGGTTTGCTTGGTTATCCATTGTGACCAAGCTTCTTTTGATATTTCGTTATAGATACGTTTGCCAATCTCACCTGGATAGAGCTGAAAATCTTGCCCCTCAGCATCATGTTTTAAAAATGTGCAAAAAATTGTTCTGCTCATGCTAAATCCTCTTCTATGGCGCTATTCCCTTCATACTTGACGTTGCAGGGGATTAGCTATGTTGGTCACTCGGCTGTTTTGCCAACTGATGTAATAGGCGTTCAACTGGGGCCGCCAATCCTACCGCGGGTGGTTGAGCTAAGTTATACCAGAGACCTGCACCATCATCCATGCATCCACGGGATGACGCCGTATTCAGCCACATGGGGACAATATCCAGATGGAAGTGGCTGAAGGTATGACGAAAAGCAGTTAACTGCTGCAAACTGCTGCTGGCAATACTTTGTTGCTGCAACCAACGCTCCAGTTCGGCTGGTTCAGAAAATTGCGGGAAGCAAAATAGACCACCCCATAGACCTACTGGCGGGCGCTGTTCGAGCCATACCTGCGATCCGTTTTGCATCAACAAAAAGTAAGCTGTTTTTTCCGGTAACGTCTGTTTGGGTTTTTTACCGGGGTAGCGCGCCCAACTGTGATTAGCATAAGCCATACAACCGGTATTCAGTGGGCAAAGCTCACACTTGGGCTTAGAACGGGTGCACACCGTGGCACCTAAATCCATCATCGCCTGATTAAACTGACCTACGCCTTTGGCTGGCGTAACATCTTCACTGATTTGCCACAGGCGGCCTTCGACTTCCTTTTTACCGGGCCATCCCTCAACAGCGTAACAACGGGCCAGCACTCGTTTGACGTTACCATCTAAAATAGGAAAATGTTTCCCTAATGAGAGCGACAAAATAGCGCCCGCAGTTGAGCGCCCAATCCCCGGCAGTGCGAGAATCTCGTCAAAAGTAGTAGGGAACTCGCCTTGATGGCGTTCAACAACCGTTTGGGCGGCTTTATGCAGATTTCTGGCACGGGCGTAGTAACCCAGCCCGGTCCATAAATGCAGAACTTCATCCAACGGTGCCGCAGCCAACGCACTGATATCAGGGAAGCGCAACATAAAACGTTGGAAATAGGGAATGACGGTCGCAACCTGAGTCTGTTGCAACATCACTTCTGACAACCATACCTGATAAGGTGTTTTATCCAATTGCCACGGCAAGGTTTTGCGACCAAAGCGTTGGTACCACTCAAGTACCTCGTGCGCGAACTGTTGCGCTTGCATCATAAGTTGGTATCAATATCCGGCAGGTAATAAATTAGAGCTGGATTGCAGCATAGAGTTCTCACCCTGTAAACCCCCTTCGTACTTGAAGCGACAACTGTGTTAGCCGCACTCACGCACCCGAATCACTGACTTTAATCGGCCACTTTGGTTATATCTACGTTATTTACTGCTTAATTTTGTACTTATGGCGCCCAGAGTTGATAAACTACCGTATCTTTGCATAATGCGCGTTCACATACGCAATCAACAGACAGAAAGTACCATGATAAATGACGTCATATCCCCGGAATTTGATGAAAACGGCCGAGCCATGCGCCGTATTCGTAGTTTTGTCCGTCGTCAGGGGCGGCTGACCAAAGGTCAACAACTGGCGCTAGATAGCTACTGGCCGGTGATGGGCGTGGAATATCAAGCAACGCCGGTTGATGTAAACGCCTTGTTTGGCCGCGAAGCTCCGGTGGTACTGGAAATCGGTTTCGGCATGGGGACTTCACTGGTGACCATGGCTGCCAGTAATCCGCAGCAGAATTTTCTGGGGATAGAAGTGCATTCTCCGGGGGTTGGTGCTTGTTTGGGGGCTGCTCACGAGGCGGGACTAAGCAACTTGCGGATTATGTGTCATGACGCGGTTGAAGTGCTGGAAAATATGATTCCAGATGCTTCACTGGATATGGTACAGCTATTCTTCCCTGACCCATGGCACAAAGCGCGCCATAATAAGCGTCGTATCGTCCAGACGCCTTTTGTTGAATTGGTGAGAAGTAAATTAAAAGTGGGTGGCGTGTTCCATATGGCGACCGACTGGCAACATTATGCGGAACATATGCTGGAAGTGATGTCAGGTGTAAACGGATACCGCAACCTTTCAGAACAAAATGATTATGTTCCTCGTCCGGACTCGCGTCCGCTGACAAAATTTGAATTACGTGGCCAGCGTCTGGGACATGGCGTTTGGGATCTGATGTTTGAGAGGAAAGAATAATGGCTAACAATCGTAGTCGTCGTTTACGCAAGAAGATGCATATCGACGAGTTTCAGGAATTGGGTTTCTCCGTACAGTGGACCTTCCCTGAAGGGACTGGTGTTGATGTAATTGATGAAACTGTCGATGCTTTTATCGATGAAGTCATTGAAGCCAATGGTCTGGCATTTGATGGTAGTGGCTACTTGCAGTGGGAAGGTTTGATTTGCCTGCAAGAGATCGGTCATTGCACTGATGAGCACCGTGCATTGGTTACTAAATGGCTGGAAGCTCGCAAGTTGAAAAATGTAGAAACCAGTGAATTATTTGATATCTGGTGGGATTGATCTTCCGGTTTAACGGCAGATAATTAATAAGGGCGCCTAAGCAGGCGCCTTTGTTTTTATCAGGCATGGCTAGTGGAAGCTGTTACTAAGTTCTATTGGGAGCATTTTTTTGGCAAAAATTTTAGAGGTAGCAACAATCTTAAATAATGCCTTACTGGCAGATATCTTACAGCAGGTTCGCCCGCTGATTGGTCAGGGGAAGGTTGCTGATTATATTCCCGCATTAGCGGAGGTCGCGGCAGATAAGCTGGGCATTGCTGTGTGTACGCTGGATGGCGAGATTTTTCAAGCCGGAGATGCTGATGAACGCTTCTCTATCCAATCAATTTCGAAAGTGTTAAGTCTGACTCTGGCATTATCCCGTTACGGCGAGCAAGAGGTGTGGCAGCGGGTAGGCAAAGAGCCCTCCGGCCAGCCCTTTAACTCACTGGTTCAGCTAGAATTAGAGAAAGGTAAACCACGCAATCCTTTTATTAATCCAGGGGCGCTGGTGGTATGCGATATGTTACAAAGCCGCTTGAGTGCGCCGAAACAGCGGATGTTGGAAGTGGTGCGCCAGCTCGTGAGCGATGATAGCATCAGCTACGATCCTCGAGTGGCTCGTTCTGAGTTTGAACATTCAGATCGTAACGCGGCTATCGCATATCTGATGAAGTCTTTTGATAATTTTGATAACGATGTGCTGACGGTACTGCAGACCTATTTCCACTACTGCGCCCTGCGCATGAGCTGTGTCGAACTGGCTCGCTGTTTTGTCTATCTGGCGAATCAGGGGCGCAGTATTGGTAGGCATAGCCCGCTGATTACGCCGATACAGGCGCGGCAAATTAATGCCTTGATGATTACCAGTGGCATGTACGATGGGGCGGGTGAATTTGCCTTCCGCGTTGGTATGCCGGGCAAATCTGGGGTAGGTGGTGGCATTATCGCCATTGTGCCGGATGAGTTGTGTATTGCGGTGTGGTCACCAGAATTGGACCATGCGGGGAACTCTCTTGCCGGAACTGCTGCCTTAGAGCTATTGGCACAGCGGATTGGCCGCTCCATTTTTTAAAACAGCGCTTCAGGAGTCTTATGTTACATAAAATGAAAGCATTACGAACGGCAGCCCTGACGGTATTGATGCTGACTGCCGGACAGGTGCAAGCTGAATATCAGTGCAGTGTAAAACCGCAGGATGATGTGATTATCAGCCCGCAATCTGTGCAGATAGTGGGAGCCAGCGGTAATTTGCAGATTTCGCCTGATGGCGATGTTACCCGTAATGGTAAAACACTGACGCTGACCGACGCGCAGCGCCAACAGGCGTTCCGCTACCAGACTGCGTTGCGCAAAGATTTGCCGTGGATAGATCAGGGCGCGCAACAGCATCTTGAAAAAGCACGAGTTTCTTTGGATAAAGTGATTGTTCAACAACTGGGGAGCAGCAGTAATGTGCGCAACCGGCTCACCACATTGAATGATCAACTAAAGCAACAGATGAACCGTATCATTGAGAAACGTAGCGATGGTTTAACCTTCCATCATCAGGCCATCGATCAGGTAGAAAAAGATGGTCGCCAGTTGGTACAGCAAAGTATGGGCGGTGTGTTGCAAGATAGCTTGAACGAGATGGGGGTTAAGCAGGCGACTAGTGGTAGTGGCGGTAATAATCCGTTGCAAGCCATTATGGGCAATTTGGGTGGGTTACAACAGGCTATTCAGAACGAATGGAATAATCAGGAACAGGAGTTCCAGCAGTTTGGCCATGAAGTCTGTGGGCGGGTGACGACACTGGAGCAGCAGCGTAAGGATTTACTTAAGGCGCTGAACTAAATCCCCTTAATATTCAATCCATTGGGGGTTAGCTAAAGCAGGTTTAGGCTGTGGGCTTCGCCTGAACCTGCTTTTTTACGCATTAGATTTACAAAAACAGTTCTAGCAGTGAATTAAGGAATAATTTTCCTTTCTCGGTAATCTGCCAGTACTCCTCTGTTTCGATTAAATACCCTTTGGCCAATGCCTCGTCTAACTGTGGGCGAATAGTGCTTTCAGCCAGACCAGTGAAGTGGTAGAAATCTGCCCGTGGTGCGGCTTCTAATAACCGGAAACGGTTCATAAAGAACTCAAAAGGCCGGTCAGCCGTTTCCACTTCATACTGTTTATCCAGATATTTACCCTGCATGAAGCCACGGGGATGTTTGGTCTTTATCGTCCGTAGGATGCGGCCATCGCTAAACGTGACTTTACCGTGCGCCCCGCAGCCAATTCCCAGATAATCACCAAAGCGCCAGTAATTGAGGTTATGTTGGCATTGGTAGCCCGGTTTGGCATAGGCCGAGGTTTCATACTGCTGATATCCGGCAGCAGTAAGTAATTGATGTCCTTGCTGGAAAATATCCCACAGTGCATCGTCATCGGGCAAAACCGGCGGGCGTGAACTAAAACCAGTATTAGGTTCAATCGTCAGTTGATACCAAGATAAATGTGGCGGATCCAGTGCGATAGCTTGGCGCAAATCATCCAGCGCCTCTTCCAGTGTTTGATCAGGCAAGCCGTGCATTAAATCCAGATTAAAGCTACGTAAATTCAGTGAGGTTGCCAGCTCTGCGGCTCGTTTAGCTTCATCTGGCCCATGAATCCGCCCAAGACGCGTTAATTTCTGTGCGCTAAAGCTTTGTACGCCGATGGAGATACGGTTAATACCGGCGCGTTGATAGCCGCTGAAGCGGTCAGCTTCGACAGCGCCTGGGTTTGCTTCCATGGTGATTTCAGCACCGGCTGCAAGGGGTAATCTGGCACGCACACCATCAAGCAGTTGTTGCATCGCTGCGGCACTGAGTAAACTCGGGGTGCCACCACCAATAAAAATAGTGCTAATTTCACGACCACTGGCCAGTGGTACGTCGGCATCAAGATCCGCTAATAAGTGCTCTACATATTCCTGATGAGGAACATCACCTTTCAGTGCATGAGAGTTAAAGTCACAGTAAGGGCACTTCTGCACACACCAGGGAATATGAATATAGAGACTGAGCGGAGGTAACTTAAGCATTACGCAGCGCATCCAGCATCAGTTTCAGCGCCTGACCACGGTGTGATACTGCGTGTTTTTCTTCACGAGTTAATTCTGCAGCGGTTTTACCCAACTCTTTTACATAAAAAATTGGGTCATAGCCAAATCCTGCCTCCCCTACGGGGTGGTGAGCAATCACTCCCGGCCATTGGCCGTGAAACACTAAAGGTGTTGGGTCTTCAGCATGGCGCATATAGACCAGCACGCAGTGGAATTGGGCACCACGTTGTGCATCAGGGGTATCTTTCAACGCCACTAGCAGTTTTTCGAGGTTATCTTGATCACTGGCATCAGTACCCGCGAAGCGTGCGGAGTAAATCCCTGGTGCGCCACCTAGCGCATCAACAGCAAGGCCCGAGTCATCGGCGATAGCAGGCAAACCGGTAATTTGTGCGGCATGGCGCGCTTTTAATATGGCATTTTCGATAAAAGTTAAGCCAGTTTCATCGGCGGATTCTACGCCTAGTTCGGTTTGTGCGACCACATCCAAACCAAAATCGGCTAGCAAATTTGCCAACTCACGCACTTTGCCGGGGTTACCGGTGGCTAATACTATTTTTTGCATGGAGGGATCCTGAATTTTATTAGAGCTGACAGTTATTCTTGCGGAAGTCTCTATCACTCGAGCAGTGCCGCAACTTCTGGCGGGATCTGTTGCGGATTAACAATTTTGATCTGTTTGTGCCGCCCCTGTTCACCTTTTTCGATAACTACCTGGCTTTTCGCTACCCGAAATTGTTTAGCGATAAACTTGATCAAGTGGGTATTAGCTTGGCCATCTACCGGTGGGGCGGTAATGGCGATTTTCAGTTCATCGCCATGTAAACCGACTATCTGATCACGGCTGGCTTTGGGCTGAATATATAGCCTCAGAACCAGCCCGTCCAGCAAGGGTGTTACTGCACTCACAGCATAACCCAAAGCTCGCCTAACATATCCATACCTAAGAAGTTGATCAGATACAGGATAAGAATAACGATCATCGCCGAAAAATCGATACCGCCCATGGCAGGCAAGATGCGGCGAATCGGAGCCATTAAAGGCTCAGTCAACTGATACAGCAGATAGTCCATTGGACTACGGCCCTGACTCACCCAACTCATCAATGCACGGATAATCATTACCCAGAAAATCAGGTAACCGGCAGCTTTAAACAGTGCAATAACACCAAACAGCAGATTATAAGGGTTGAGTGAGATAGCACCGCTACCAATCAGCAGCAACAGTGGGAACTTAATGGTCATCAGCAGGTATGCCAGCAGCAGTGATGCGCTGTCGATTGGCCCCATGGAAGGAATGATCCGACGCAATGGACCAATAATCGGCTGGGTAATTTTCACCACAAATTGTGAAAATGGGTTGTAGAAATCGCTGTGAACCCACTGCATCCAGATACGCAACAGCAGTACCATCACATACAGGTCAATGACCGTTTTGGCCAAAAAAGTCAGCGTTAGCATGAGTTGCTTTAGTCCTTATCCTTAATATTGGATATACACAAATAGAGAATCTATCAGCGTACTTTATAAGCCCCTATCTTAACGAGAAAGCAATAAGGGTAGTGTCGGATTTTGTAAATTTTGTCGTAGTTAGAACAGCTTTTCCATTTCTTTCGCCCGTTTGATAGCGGCTTGCATGGCGCTGGCAACAGTTTCTGGTAAATGCTGCTCGTTAAATACCCTAATTGCCTCGGCCGTCGTCCCTCCTTTCGAGGTCACCTGTTCACGTAGTGTCGAAAGTGGCAATTGCGGGTTAGCTTCCACGAGTGCAGTCGCTCCAGAGGCGGCTTGTTGCACCAGTAGGCGTGCGGTTTCACTATCAAAACCTAACCGTTCGGCTTCCTGTTGCATTGCTTCCATAAACAGGAAGAAATAGGCCGGTGCACTGCCTGCTGCGGCAATAACGTTGTTGATGCCGTTTTCATCATTCACCCAACAGACTTTTCCTACTGAGCTCATCAGCGAGGCGGTAAAGTTACGATCGTCCTGTGAAACCTGCTCTGGTGCATATAGGCCGCTCATCCCTTTACCCACCAGAGATGGGGTATTAGGCATAATACGCACCAAATTGAGTTTATCCCCCAATAGCGCATAGAAACGTGCAACCTGAATACCCGCAGCAATGGAAAGTACCAGTTTGCCGGTGAAATCGACATTATCTCGCAATGCCTGACATACATCGGCCATTAATTGAGGTTTAACCGCTAAGACGATCACCCCAGCCTTTTGTGCTTGAGCGTTATTATCATCACTACTGATGACACCAAATTCAGCGGCCAGAGCATCACGATTTTTAGCTGAAGGTGCGCAAACGCTGATCATTTTAGCGGGATAACCACCGGCAACCAACCCTGCAATAATTGCGCGAGCCATATTGCCAGCGCCAATGAATGTTATGTTGCGATGTTGCATCAATTTCTCCTATGCCCTTGGTACTTAAAGCCGCAGCCCGAAGGTGTTAATTAACATTAGCGGCTCTGACGCTAATGACTCTGGGGGTTAAGCGCGGGTACCAAAAATGGCGGTACCAATACGCACTAATGTACTTCCGGCACTAATAGCGGCTGCCATATCATCTGTCATGCCCATAGAAAGCGTATCCATCTGAGGGTAGCTGGCTTTTAAAGTCAAGAAAGCCTGATGCATTTGCTCAAATACCGCCAGTTGTCGCGGATAATCGCTTTCCGGTGCCGGAATAGCCATCAATCCGCGTAAATTCAGGTTAGGCAGCTCACTAATACTGGCTGCTAATGCGGATAGCTCTGTTAAGGCAATCCCGGATTTACTTTGTTCATCACTGATATTGACCTGAATCAGTACGTTCAGTGCGGGCATTGCAGCTGGGCGCTGAGTGCTTAGGCGCTGCGCTATCTTCAGCCGATCAACGGTATGACACCAGGCAAAATTTTCTGCCACTAACCGGCTTTTATTGGATTGCAGCGGGCCAATAAAGTGCCATTCAAGATCGGCGCTATTGGCAAAGTAGTGGATTTTATCTACCCCTTCCTGCACATAGTTTTCACCAAAAGCATATTGCCCTGCCACGATGGCTTCTTCGATAGCGCTCACAGGTTTGGTTTTACTAACTGCAAGCAATGTCACTTCTTCTGGAGAGCGTGCGCAATTGTGTGCAACTGTTGCGATCCGCGCTCTGACATCCTGTAGATTCTGCTCAATTGTGCTCATATGGACCCAGGAGTTTGATATGGATTTCACCAGTCTGGATGATAAAAACACAGACCAGGATAACCCTGTATTTAGCGATGGCACAGCTAAATGCATTGACTTAGAAAGCCCCGAACATACCGATGATGGCTTTGATGAACAGGACTTCGCAAATAAGGTGGCGGCTAGTGTAAATCATAACGCATCGGATCTGCACCTTTGTACCGGTTATCACCCGGTATTACGTATTGATGGCGTACTGAAAACCTTCACTCACTGGCCACGGGTGAGTGTCAACTGGCTCAATAAGCTCAGTCGGCACTTATTAAGCGAGGCGCAGCATCGCCGATTGCGGGAAATGGGGCAGGTGGATTGTGCTTATACGACAATTAGTGGACAACGGCTACGGGCTAATATTTTTCAGCAACAGCAGGGGCAATCGGTAGCTTTTCGTATTATCTCTGCGGCATGCCCATCACTAGAGGAGTTGAATGTCCCACCGATTATTCACCAACTCGTTGAGCAAGATAATGGGTTGATTCTGGTTACCGGTGCGACAGGCAGTGGTAAGTCCACGACATTAAGCGCGATGATCAGTGCCATCAATCAGCATCAGGCTCGTCATATCATTACGCTTGAAGATCCGATTGAGTTTGTTCATAGCAGTCTTTCATGTTTGATCCAGCAACGGGAGCTGGGGAGCCATACCCAATCTTTTAGTCATGCCTTAACTGGAGCATTGCGTCAGGATCCCGATATCATTTTGTTGGGTGAGTTACGTGATCTGGATACGATTCGTTTAGCTCTGACTGCCGCTGAAACGGGGCATTTGGTGCTGGCTACGCTACATACTCGTACAGCCACACAGGCAATTGATCGGCTGGTTGATGTTTTCCCTGCGGCAGAGAAAGCCACTATTCAGGCACAATTGGCAGCGAGCTTACGTGCGGTTATCGCACAAAAGTTATGTAATAAAACAGCCGGTGGGCGCATTGCCGTTTTTGAAATTCTGATACAAACCACTGCCGTCAGCCATTTGATTCGTGAAGGTAAATCCTATCAGCTCCCGAATGTGATACAAGCTGGTGCGCAATCGGGGATGCAAACCTTTGAGCAAGGGATGGTACAGCGGGAGAAGCAGGGGATATTGGCAGAGCATAATGTTAGTCAATTAACATAGCGCCGCTAACCAACAGTAAGTTATTCGGGTGAATGAGAGCCGCGAACACTGCCACGGCTCCAAGTAAGAAGGGTAATTATGCTGACGGGATCTGCTGAGTAATACAGTGAATATTCCCCCCACCGAGCAGGATCTCGCGGGCGGGAACACCGGTAATAACAAAGTCTGGGAACATCTGCTGCAACAGATCTTGCGCCACGCCATCGGTACGATCATCTAACAACGGGTAAATAATTTGTTGGTTACTGATCAAAAAGTTGACGTAAGAGCCAGCCAGTCGTTCACCAGCGGTACGGGGAACCGCATCGGTGGATAGCACATCGAAAGTCTCTTCTTCGGTGTTATACAGCGGGCCGGGAGCTGGTAGTTTCCAGATTTTTAGCTTGCGGCCTTTGGCATCAACCGCATTGGATAACACATCAAAAGCAGCAACTGATCGTGCGTACTGTGGATCCTGTTGATCGTCGGTCCAATGTAGGGCAACTTCACCCGGGCGAACAAAACAGCACATATTGTCGATATGACCATCAGTTTCATCGTTATAGACGCCATCTTGCAACCAGATGAAGTGTGTAACACCCAGGTATTCACGCAATAACTGTTCAATCTGCACTTGATTCAGATGCGGATTGCGGTTTGGATTCAGCAAACATTCAGCGGTGGTTAGCAGAGTGCCTTCACCATCGGTATGAATCGAACCACCTTCTAATACCAGTGGGGCGCTGTAATGGGCGTTATGCAGGAAGTCACTCACTTGAACGGCAACTTTCTCATCTTGTTGCCAGTTGGCATACAGGCCACCGTTAAGGCCGCCCCATGCGTTGAACTGCCAATCCACAGCGCGGCGTTCACCGCTACCGTTAATCACCATCGTCGGGCCGGTGTCACGCATCCAGGCATCATCACTGGCCATTTCGACCAATGTTACGTTAGCAGGTAGGGTTGCTTTAGCCTGAGCCATAAATTCAGCTGGCACGCCCATAAATACGGGGGTTGTACCGCTGATGGCCTCAGCGACTTTGGCAAACGTCTGCTGAGCGGGAGTCCCATTGCCACGCCAGTTATCTTGACGATATGGCCACAGCATCCAGACCGCATCCTGCTTTGCCCACTCGGCAGGCATAAAGAAGCCATCCTGCTGCGGTGTGCCGGGCAGGGCTTGTGAAGCTGAAGCTTGTAAAATCGCATCTTGTGCAGACATAAATTATCTCCGGGTCTTGCCGTCAGAAGTGGCTAAAGCTTGATACATTTCTGGGCGGCGATCGCGGAACAAGCCCCATGAAGCGCGCTGGGCAGCGATTTCTTGTAAATCAAATTCATGTACCAAAACAGCCTCATCCGTTTTGTTGGCCTGAGCCAGCAGAGCGCCAGTCTGGTCAGCAATGAACGAGGATCCGTAGAAGGTCATTTCCAGGCCCGCTATAAATTTACTTTTCTCGGTACCGATACGGTTAGATGCAATTACGGGCACCAGGTTTGCAGCGGCGTGGCCCTGCTGTACGCGGGTCCAGTGTGGTTGGCTATCGATTTCAGGATAGGCCGGTTCAGAACCAATCGCGGTCGGGTAGAAGATGATTTCCGCACCAAGCAGTGCCAGACTACGGGCCGTTTCCGGGAACCACTGATCCCAACAGATGCCAACGCCTACTTTGGCATAACGGGTTTGCCAGACTTTAAAACCGGTATCGCCTGGAATAAAGAATTGTTTTTCCTGATAAGCCGGGCCGTTAGGAATATGGGTCTTACGGTATACATCTAACACCGAGCCATCAGCATCAATCATAACCAGCGAGTTATAATAAGCATTGTTGGCTTTCTCAAAGAAGCTCAGCGGTAACACCACTTCCAACTCGGCTGCCAGCTTGGCGAAGTGCTTAATTAACGGGCTACTATCCAGCTCTTGGGCCAGTGCATAGTGTTCCGGGCTTTGATCAATACAGAAATAAGGTGCGGCAAACAGCTCCTGAATCAGGATAATCTGTGCACCTTTGGCATGCGCTTGACGTACCAGTTTCTCGGCATTTTCAATGTTCTTAGGCAGGTCCCAAGAGCAAGCCATTTGAGTCGCAGCAACAGTCACTTTAGTCATGAGAAAACCTCAATAAATGTAAAAAACACCCGCATGGGGTGTGCAATATTTGAGCCGCTGATTGGCATAGGTTCAGTATACAATCCTGTGGGTACAGGTGTCACGATATGCGGGGGATTGCCAAACCAGACGGTGGAAACATAATCTGGGTAACCGTATCTGAAGCTGAATAAAAACCTATTCAGCCAGCCTGTTCATCAAACCAACTTTCCAGAATAATGACCGCAGATGCAGCATCGACACTGCCTTTATCCAAAGCACGGTAGCCGCCACTGTCAAATAAGTTGGCGCGGGCTTCTACGGTGCTGAGGCGTTCATCCTGTAAGGCTATTTGTACACCAAAGCGGCCATGTAAGCGGTTGGCAAACCTGCGCGCGCGGGTAGTTAGGGGTTGCTCGGTGCCATCCATATTCAGCGGCAGCCCGACAACCACTAAATCAGGTTGCCACTCTTTCAGCAGTTTTTCGACTTTCTGCCAGTCTGGCGTGCCATCCTGCGCTTTAAATGACGTTAGCGCGCGGGCAGTGCCGGTCACTTCTTGGCCAATAGCTACGCCGATACTTTTAGTCCCAAAATCAAAGGCAACAATCGTGCGATTAGCCATTAGGCGTGTCCTGCTTGCGGAGCAATATTAAAGATATTGATACCCAACTTGTTGGCCGCAGCTTGCCAACGTTCTGCAATTGGCGTGTGGAATAGAATGTTAGTATCAGCCTCAATCGTCAACCAGGTGTTATCCAGCAATTCCTGCTCTAGTTGCCCCTTTTGCCAGCCTGCATAACCCAATGCCACCAGTAGATTTTTAGGTTGTTCTGGCGTCCCTAGGGTCTCCAGTACATCTTTGGAGGTGGTTATCATCGTATCGGCTGAGATAGGAATACTGGAGCCGAATCCTTCCCGTGGTGAATGTAGGATAAACCCCCGATCCTCTGCCAGTGGCCCACCGGTTAATACCGGTTTATCCAGACGTATCGCCGGATCCCGTGGTGAAGGGCTGATTTTCAGTTTTTCCAGCACAGTTTCTACCGTGAACTGTTCCATAGGTTTGTTTATCACTAAGCCCATTGCGCCCTCTTGGTTATGCTCGCAGATGTAAATAACCGAGCGCATAAATAGGGGGTCCTGAAGTGAAGGCATAGCGATAAGAAAATGATGCTGTAAATTCATTATGTTATATAGGGGATTCGCTGAGTTAAGGGGTGAACTTTTGTCAGTATGCGGATAAATGCCAATAAAGTCACGGATCCCCTTCGTCCTTGAAGCCGCAGGGGTGTTGGCTACGTTCATGCACCCGAATCACTTGACTGCGTAAGCTCATCGGGATTAATGAGCCTCATCCTTGAGGCTCACCCTGCGGGCTTGCATAAATGCTGTTCAAATCGGTTCCCGACCGATTTGTTACTCTCTTACCGCCTGCCTGCAACACCCATGACTTTGGGGAGGGTATCGAGTTTATTTATTAGCTAACCGCGCTTCAATTGCATCCATCAGCATTTTGGTAATGGACACATCCGGGAAGGCAGCTTCAATTTCACGGATGCAGGTCGGACTGGTGACATTAATTTCAGTCAGACGATCGCCGATAATATCTAACCCGACGAAAATTAAGCCTTTCTGCTTCAGTACCGGTGCGACAGCGCGGGCAATCGCCCAGTCGCTCTCACTGAGTGGACGGGCTTCGCCTCGGCCGCCGGCTGCCAGATTACCCCGGGTTTCACCTTGCGCCGGGATACGTGCCAGGCAGTAAGGCACCGGCTCGCCGTCAACCACCAAGACCCGTTTATCGCCTTCTTTGATGGCTGGCAGGAAGTTCTGTGCCATGCAGAATCGGCTGCCCAATTCGGTCAGAGTTTCAATAATCACCGACAAGTTAGGATCATCTTGTTTCACACGGAAGATTGAGGTCCCCCCCATACCATCCAGCGGTTTCAGAATGATATCACCGTGTTTTTGATGGAATTTACGAATGCGGTCTTTATTGCGGCTGACCAGAGTATCCGGCGTTAATTCAGGGAACCAGGCGGTAAACAGCTTCTCATTACAGTCACGCAGGCTCTGCGGCTTGTTCACTACCAGTGTGCCCTTATCTTCTGCGCGCTCCAGAATATAGGTGGCGTAGATGAATTCAGTATCAAACGGCGGATCTTTGCGCATCAGGATGACATCAAGGTCGTGCAGGGGGATATCCTGTTCAGCGCCGAAGCTGAACCAACTCTCTTTATCCTGTTTTACGCTGAGTAGACGGGTACTGGCTCGGCCTTCACCACCCTGTAAGTACAGGTCGCCCATCTCCATGTAATGCAGTTCCCAACCACGGCGCTGTGCTTCCAATAGCATGGCGAAGCTGGAGTCTTTCTTGATATTAATGGACGAGATTGGGTCCATTACGATGCCGAGCTTGATCATTCTTCTCTCCTAATGGGAACGAATTTTATCCCAGATCACCAAACCGCACCTGTAAAGCAGTGATTGCGGTAAGAGCTGTAGTTTCGGTACGTAGAACTCGTGGACCTAGCAGGATATCAGTAAATCCAAGGCGCGAGGTCATGGCAATTTCATCGGCAGAGAGGCCGCCCTCCGGGCCAATCAACAAACGCACTTTATTGAGCGTCGGGGGAAGGGTATTGATGCTATTACTGGCGCGCGGATGTAGATTCAGTTTCAGGCTATCATCCTGCTCAGCACACCAGTCTGATAGTTGCATGGCGTTGCGGATTTCCGGGATCCTATTGCGGCCACACTGCTCGCAGGCAGCGATAGCAATTTTCTGCCACTGCTGGAGTTTCTTCACTAAACGCTCGCCATCGAGCTTAACCCCACAACGTTCAGAAAACAGCGGGGTAATCACATTGACACCCAGCTCAATCGATTTCTGCACGGTAAATTCCATTTTCTCGCCCCGGGAGATCACCTGACCCAAATGTAAGCTCAGTGGTGATTCACGGTCTTCCAATTGCCCTTCACCAAGCCGAACCCGCAGATTCTTTTTATCTGAGCGGACAATTTCGGCAGCGAAGACCTGATTGCTACCATCAAATAGTTGCAGGCTTTGCCCCTCAACCATACGGAGCACGCGGCCTACATGATTGGCTGCCTCATCGCTCAACGCCAGTTCGGTATTCGCCTGCAAAGGCTGTGGATGATAAATGCGGGGTATGCGCATGGGTTGCTCTAAGTCCTGAAACGAAAACATACCGCGCAGCGAGTGGTGCCACGCGAAATAAATAAGTGCCTAAGGAGACCAGAGGCAGGGAAGTATCAGCCCATATACTAGATTAGCCTTTTTGCTGCTGGCAAGCCCGTTGTACATAAGGGTTATGATTACCCTGAGCTTTCGCTATCCGCTCATCACGCTGGCATTCCCAGTTGGTGACAGGGTACTGGCGGTTCCAGACCTCAAACAGCTTGTTTTGTTGGCTGGAAAGCCGCAGTTGATATTGATCGCGCATATAAAAATAGGTGCGGGCAATTGCTCCGCGAGCACGCACTGGCGGCTCTGCCAGTTTATTTTTAAAATCAATTTTCATATCACATTGACCGTATTGGCCCTGGCTGCCATTCCATTGGGAATACATGAAGTTATTGCGGTCACCATTCACTTCGCCAATAGCCGGTTGCAGATTATGCAGATCAGTTTCTATTTGGCGATAGATGGGATCTTTAGTGCAGTTTTTGCGGCCACCTTGTTGCCAGCATTGGCGCTGGTGGCCAAATTGCCAAGCCGGAACTACATGCTCCCACTCAATCCTTGCTGCTCGCTGGGCGTTTTTTCTTGGTTGATAGCCGCAACTTTTCAGGTCAGGAATACCTTTCTTACCTTGCCAATCAATTTTGCATCCGCAGTAAAAACTGCCGGGTGCATCCTGATTAATTTTTACAGCGACCGCTTTGGCTTGAGAAAAGTTATTAATGCTTTGACTGTGACTGACCAGAGGAAGCAACGAGGAGGATAAAACCAGCAAGAATAGAATATTGCGTAACATATCTCAAAACAGCCCGATGATGAAAAGCAGGCAGGTTATAGATAATACTGATGGATAGCAAATTAACATGCTGTTTTATAACAAGTAACACCAATTCCTAACAGCTTTTTAGCGCGCTAAATTGCAGCTTTTCACCACAGTGGCGGCAGCGATATTCGCTCTCGCCGCGCTGTACTTTATTGTGGCGGCGAATGGTTAAAGCATGTTGCTGGCATTTGCACTGATAATTGAAGGTCTTACTGCGCACCGAGGCGACCTCAAACTGGTGAGTGCGGCTGGCGGGGACTTGCAATACCTGCTCCATCATCCAGCGCCACTCTTTACCATGGGGAGCAACCCGGCCAAATTGGCGATAAACCAGCAAGTGAGCCAGTTCGTGCGGCACCACTTCCTCGATAAAGTCCTGCTGATTTTCCAGTAATAATACAGGGTTAAGACGAATTTCGAAGGATTGCAGATAGGCACTACCCGCGCTAGTGCCGCGTTGATGATAATTGATTTTCGGCTCCGAGTAGGCGGTGCCAAGATGTAGATTCGCTAACT
Source organism: Yersinia sp. 2542 StPb PI (assembly GCF_048593855.1). Taxonomy (NCBI): domain Bacteria; kingdom Pseudomonadati; phylum Pseudomonadota; class Gammaproteobacteria; order Enterobacterales; family Yersiniaceae; genus Yersinia; species Yersinia sp. 2542 StPb PI. Next base: position 137 of record NZ_JAZGQA010000067.1, on the reverse strand, counting down.
GCAATTTGTGGCGCAGGCAGCGCATAACGGCTTGCTGTAACGCGATTGGGATTCGTTGTGTACTCATATCGCCGAAGAATAAAACGGTCGATAAGCAGATGCAAGCCAGTAGGCAGGACTATTTTTAGTATATTATT
>NZ_JAZGQA010000066.1:0-21823 GCF_048593855.1 Yersinia sp. 2542 StPb PI | reverse complement strand
ATGGTAGCCTATTTAATATTGAAGATAATTTTAATATTAAAAGCAGGGCTGGCGTTAGCATTACTGCGGCCATGCAACAACAGAAAATTGATGAGGAAAAAACACGCCTTAGTTTTGATTTTTATACAAAGGAGATAAGTAAGGGACAGTACAATGCTGGTTTTATGATTAAGCATGCTAAAGAAACTGAAGTCAGTTTAAAAAAAGAACGTAATGTGGCCACAATAAACGCCGAGTGGATCACTATTGAGTCAGGAGATGGTAATTTAGAATTATATGGTACAACCTTAAACTCTACCAAAGGTGATATATCTCTGAGAAGTCTCCACGATATCGGTGTGTTTGCGGCCAGAAACAGCGCTATTTCTGATAAAACAAAAACGGTTTCCAGTGGTGGTGCTTATTACACCGGTGGTGTAAATAAAGCCGGAAATGGAGTGAGTTTTAACCATGATGACGAAAAAAGCCATCTTGCTACGGATACTGGCATAGTTTCTCGTTTGAATAGTGCGGGTAATATATCCTTATATGCTTTGGGAGATATTACTCAACAAGGCAGTCAACATGTGGCTGGGGGCGAATATTCTGCGAAAGGAAACAATATAAATCAGCTTGCCAGTAACAATAGTTCAATTGGACGTACGACACAAAAACATGCCTCTGGTGGTGTTGGTTTTAATATTGACTACAGCGGGATAATCCGACCGTTTAAAAAAGCAATCGAGAATAATGTCGATGAAAATGGCCTAGTTCTACCCAACTTGAAAGCACCCAATTTAGGCGTAGATATCAATGGAAAAGGTCATAAAATCAAGAAATCCGCAGAAAGTGTTGTAGCATTTGTGACTTCAATTTATGCAAAGGGGAAGATTAAAGTCACAGGCGACACCGTCATTGACGAAGGTACTCAATATAAGAGTGGCGAATCAATAAATATTACGGCTACAGATTACTTTAATAAATCAGCCGTAAATAGTGACAAAGGTGATGAGAAAAAAGAGAGCGCACAGGGGGGCGTGAGAGTGGCAACCAGCACCGGTAAAGATATAAAAATCTCTGTAAAGGGTGAAGGCGGGGTTAGCATCAGCGATTTTTACACTCAGGAATCACTACCAAGTGTGTTGCAGTCTATGTCAGGGGTTAATATTCAGACCGCTAATAATGGCTACTTGCAAGCAACACAGATAGACGGGGGCACAGGAGACGTGGTGGCTACTGCTGGTAATAAACTTTACTTCGATCACGCCACAAGTAGTGGTGATAAAAACATCTCAGAAGTCTATGGCAAAGGTGGCTTAAAAATCGGTTTGAAGGCGGATTCTACGGGGGTGGATGCTGAAGGTGCTGGTCACCAACAGCAAGGAACGAGTTTTTATAACAATGCTATCAAAGGCAGCATTAACACTCGGGGGAATGTGAATTTATCCGCGGACAATGGCGATTTGATCCTGGTCGGTACTCAACTAGGCAAACAGGATGCGCCTGTAGACGATGTTGAATTGAACGCAGGGGGACAGATCCGTCTGTTAGCATCAGTTTCTGACAGTGCAACTCGCGAAGATAAAGCCGGTGGTAGTGCGGTGCTTGGCATAAGTCGCTCCAGCTCTGCTGATAGTACTACAACAGGCGGCGCTTTCGGCTTCACAGCTCTGAAAAAGAGGGTTAATGAGTCGACTTTATTTAGTCAGGGAGCTGCTATTTACAGCAACGGAGAGGTTGCTATGAGAGCGAAGAGTGACGATAACGAGGCCATTTATGCTCAGGGGTTACAGCTTAATACCTGGAAGCTTAATATGAATGCAGTTAATGGTGGTGTATTGTTAGAATCTGCACAAAGCCAAGCCCCGAAAGACAATATAGACTTCTTTATTTCAGCCAGTGCCAGTGGCTCAAAAACATCGGCCTCAAATACAGGTAGTAGCGCAGAACATAAACTAACAGGAGGTAGCTTTAATATTAACAATGATAAAGATAAGCAATGGATTATTAAACACCAAAATAGCCAAATAACTGGCAAAAGTGTTGTATTGGAAAGCAAAAAAGATATGCAACTGAAAGGAGCAAGAATAACAAGCGATATGGTGCAGCTTGATGCCGGTGGCGATCTGAACATTCAAAGTGTCAAAGAGTTTGAACAGATCGATAAAAATAGTCTTAAGTTCAACCTATCCTATATGGGGTCGACTGATCTCGTTGGAGATGAAATGGTTGAGCTTGGTGGCTCTGGTAGCAGCACCAGTACCGATAAACAAGGCGTCACTGAAGCATCAGGTATTTTCGGGAAAGATGGTGTAACGATTAACCATAAAGGCAAAAAGACAGTGATCGGCGCCGAGTTGGTTAACGAAAATAAGCCGGTAGAATGGAATACATTTAAAGAGTATGTATATCTGCCAGGTGCGATAAAAACTAATTAAATCTGGGACCATAAATAAAACCCTATACCTAAATTTGTGTCATTGACTGATTTTGACATGTTCAATTCAGCATCAAATGAAGGTCAATCTATGGACGCAAAACAGTTATAGACCCTGGCTAACGAACAGGTCAAAATCTCAAAACTCCTGAGGGCCCCAACCTGTTCGTTAGCTTACTGAAGAAAATCAGCGTTGAGGCTGTTCTCAACGCTGAAATAACCTTCTATCTGGGGATGCGAAACAACGCTGTAACTACTCGTCAATGCCGGAACAATCAAGGCCTGGCAAAATGGGATCCATTTATACCGACAGGCATGAAAATTATCGACTAAACAGGTCACGTCTTTTCGGTTTAACGAATTGGCTGATCAGCACCAATACGCCAATCAATAAGTATGCAGCAAAGATACCCACCAACCACTGCGGCATTTCCAACGACAGGAATTCCCACTGTTTTACTGCACAATCACCGCTGGCAACGAAGACAGCTGGGAACCATTTATCTAGCGGCAACCATGATGGGAAACTGACAAAGAAATCACAGGTGGTGAACGGTGAAGGATGGAGTTGCAGCATGGTATGTTCCCAGGCGAGCTGAACACCGCGCCATGCGCTGTAGATCCAGATAAAGATTGCCAGGTAGCGCAAGGGCGATTTAGGTGCAATGGCACCCAGCAACGACGCACCGAGAATACCGAATAACGCAGCACGTTCGTAAATACACATTACACAAGGCTGTAACAACATCACGTGTTGAAAATAGAGTGCAATCAATTCTAGTACAAGTGCAGTCAGGGCCATTAACAGCCAAGCACCGCGCCCTTTAGAGCAGCGGTTAAGGAATTGCAACATATCTTTATTTTCCATGCAGTAAGCAATTGTACCGGCAGTGTAAACCAATTCATCTTTGCTGCCAGCCACCCAAAGGTAAAATTAGGCAAAAATCAGCTCTTTCTCGCGCGTGACAAGTTATCACAAGCCTGAATTTTACTTTGGGTGAGATATTTGGTTTGTTTTGCCAGTCCATAATCCCTCGAAGCTAATAACAGCCCCCGCGGCGACCAAAAGTGTAGGGCTGGCAGATACTATAATGCAAGCGATCAATGTGTGATGCTAGCCCCGGCTGCCAGATGAGGCAAACTTATCCAGCCACTTTGCATCATCCACTCCGTCACCGGAACTAATAAATACTCCACGCCGAGCAGGCCGACACTTGTCATCACTATGGTATAAGGCAGGGCCATGTATACCATTCGGCCATAGGACAGGCGAATCAGTGGGGCCAGCGCTGAGGTCAGCAAGAACAGGAACGCGGCCTGACCATTCGGTGTTGCTACCGAGGGCAGGTTGGTCCCGGTATTGATGGCGACGGCCAACAACTCGAACTGTTGCAGCGAGATAATGCCCAATTCAAATGCTTTCCGCGCCTCATTAATGTATACGGTGCCGACAAAGACATTGTCGGATACCGAAGAGAGTAAGCCATTAAACAGATAAAACAGTGATAACTGTGCTGATGGTGAAGATTGTAAAACAAACTGAATAATCGGTGAGAAGAGGCTCTGCTCAATAATGACGGCAACCACGGCAAAAAACACCGTGAGTAGGGCAGTAAAAGGCAATGCCTCCTGAAATGCCTTACCCAGTGCATGTTCATTGGTAATTCCGCAGAGGGAGGTGGCGAGAATAATCACCGATAATCCGACTAAGCCTACCTCGGCTAAATGCAGCGCCAATGCGAGCACCAACCAAACACCGATCAGGGCCTGGATCAGAAGCTTCACTTTCTCTTGCTTGCTCCGTTTCGCACTGGCTTGTTGATCATAGTCAGTCAAAACCTGACGAACGCGCTCGGGAAGCTGTGCACCATAACCAAACAGTTTAAAACGTTCTACCAGCAGACAAACCAATAATCCGCAACACAAGACGGGTAACGTCACGGGCAGCATGCGAATAAAGAAGTCGGTAAAGTTCCAACCGGCACTCTTAGCGATAATCAGGTTCTGCGGCTCGCCAACCATGGTCATTACGCCACCCAGCGCAGTACCCACACCCGCATGCATCATTAGGCTACGCAGGAAAGCGCGGAATTGCTCCAACGTTTTACGGTTTTCCTGATTATCGATCCAACTGTCGTCGGTGATATCTTTATCGCTATGGTTTGATGCAACATGATGATAGATAGTATAAAAACCAACAGAAACACTGATAACCACGGCAATTACAGTTAAGGCATCAAGGAATGCCGAAAGGAAGGCAGAGGCGACACAGAAGGCTAATGAAAGAACGATTTTTGAGCGAATGTTCAGCAGCAGTTTGGTAAATACAAACAGTAATAACTGCTTCATGAAATAGATACCTGCCACCATAAACACCAACAACAGCAGCACTTCCAGATTATTAGCAATTTCTTCTGCCACCTGATGCGGGCTGGTCATACCGATGGCGACGGCTTGAATGGCCAATAAACCCCCCGGTTGCAGTGGGTAACATTTTAGCGCCATAGCCAGTGTAAAGATAAATTCGACCACCAACATCCAGCCTGCAATAAATGGGCTGACAAAAAAGAATACCAGTGGGTTAATAATGAGAAACCCGATAATTGCCAGCTTGTACCAATCAGGTGAATTCCCGAGAAAATTCTTGAGTACAGCTTGTCTAATGGTCATATCCATTGTGAGTTACAGTCTCCTTATTAAAATTATTATGGTGCAATTACTGCCTAAAGTTACATTTTACGTTACGTCATTGCTCTAAAAGCAATTGGTATAATCTGTACATCATTCCATCTGCGCAATTTTTGCAACTTTATGACTACTTTCACCATTTGTTCGATCCTGATGCTATGTCACGATAGCGTCGTCTGGTATGATGAGCACACTAAATTGCTGATATGTATCGCTACGGAACGTCAAAAATATGGTTATAAAGGCGCAAAGTCCTGCCGGTTTCGCGGAAGAGTATATTATTGAAAGTATTTGGAATAATCGCTTCCCTCCAGGCACTATTTTGCCCGCGGAGCGTGAACTTTCAGAGCTGATTGGAGTGACTCGCACTACATTGCGTGAAGTGTTACAACGCTTAGCCCGCGATGGCTGGCTCACTATTCAGCATGGTAAACCGACGAAAGTAAACAATTTTTGGGAAACGTCTGGTCTTAATATTCTGGAAACACTGGCGCGGCTTGACCACGACAGCGTGCCACAATTGATAGACAACTTACTGGCAGTCAGAACAAATATCGCTACCATCTTCGTTCGCACGGCAATCCGTAATCATCCAGAGAAAGCACAAGAAATCCTGGCACAAGCTCAAACGGTTGATGATCACGCCGAGGCTTTCACCGCACTGGATTACGGTATTTTCCGTGGTTTGGCTTTTGCTTCGGGTAACCCTATTTATGGGTTGATCCTAAATGGGATGAAAGGGCTTTATACCCGGGTTGGGCGTTACTATTTCTCGAATCCTGAAGCCCGTAAACTGGCACTGACTTTCTACAGCAAACTGTCAGCGCTGTGTGATGAAAAAGCCCATGATCAGGTGTCAGAGTGTCTGAGAGCATACGGTAAAGAGAGTGGTGCTATTTGGCACAGCATGCAGGGCACGATGCCAAGTGATTTGGCCGAAGCACGCCGTTAGGCGAATATCGCGTAAAATTGCAACGCAAAAGGGGCATTAAATGCCCCTTTTTCATGGCAAGATGTGGCGCAATAGCTCGCGCGGTTATCCACCTCGTCTGCCCTGTGCTAGAGCTTATTGGCTCTTGGCGGCACGCTGTCGAGTAGCTCAATCGAGCCATCGTCATTCAGTTGTTCCATATGAATATCAAACCCCCATAGCCGGTGAATATGTTTCATCACTTGCTGACGGCTTTTATCCAGTGGTGCCCGATCATGAGGAATATAGCGCAGGGTCAGGGAGCGGTCTCCGCGCAGATCAACGTTCCATACCTGAATGTTTGGTTCGTGATTACTCAAGTTATATTGAGCAGACAATTCATTACGTATAGCCCGATAACCTTCTTCATTATGAATGGCTGAAATCTCCAGATAGTTATGCTTATCATCATCCAGCACGGTGAATAGCCGGAAGTCACGCATTACTTTCGGTGATAAGAACTGGCTGATGAAGCTTTCATCCTTAAAGTCGCGCATGGCAAAATGCAACGTATCCAACCAATCTTTACCGGCGATATCCGGGAACCAATAATAGTCCTCCTCCGTCGGTGATTGGCAAATACGCTTGATATCTTGGAACATGGCAAAGCCAAGGGCATACGGGTTAATACCGTTGTAATAAGGGCTGTTATACGGCGGTTGATACACAACGTTGGTGTGGCTGTGCAAGAACTCCATCATAAAGCGGTCAGTGACCTTACCCTCATCGTACAGATGGTTAAGAATGGTGTAATGCCAGAAGGTGGCCCAACCTTCATTCATCACTTGTGTCTGTTTTTGTGGATAAAAATATTGGCTGACTTTGCGGACTATTCGCAGCACTTCTCGTTGCCATGACTCCAGCAGCGGAGCATTTTTCTCCATGAAATAGAGCAGGTTCTCCTGCGGTTCACTGGGGTAGCGTTGAGCCTGGGCTTGGACTTCCCCTCGATCCTTGCGCGGTAGGGTTTTCCACAACGAGTTGACCTGACTTTGCAGATACTCCTCGCGGCTTTTCTGCCGGGCGGTTTCCTCCACTAAAGAGATCTTTTGCGGGCGTTTATAGCGGTCCACCCCATAATTCATCAGGGCATGACAGGAGTCGAGTAGCCGCTCTACTTCTTCCACCCCATAGCGTTCCTCGCATTCACTGATGTAATGACGAGCAAACAACAAATAATCCACTATCGAACTGGCATCGGTCCAGGCTCGAAATAAGTAATTATTCTTAAAGAAAGAGTTATGTCCATAGCAGGCGTGAGCCATCACTAAGGCTTGCATGGTAATGGTATTTTCTTCCATTAAATAAGCGATGCAGGGATTGGAGTTAATCACAATCTCGTAGGCTAATCCTTGCTGACCGTGCTTATATTTTTGCTCGGTTTCGATAAATTTCTTACCAAAAGACCAATGGGTATAGTTGATAGGCATACCGATACTTGAATAGGCATCCATCATCTGTTCGGAGGTAATAACCTCTATCTGGTGGGGGTAAGTATCGAGCCGGTAATGTTTTGCCACCCGGTCTATTTGGTCCAGATAGACCTGCAACAATTCAAATGTCCAGTCTGGGCCGTCAGTCAGGCGCTTTTCTTGCGCGGTTTGTTTCGGTGTTGAAGTTGTCATTAGCGCATCCTCACGGTTTTATAACCCTGCAAAATACTGGTCACTTCAATAATCCTAGCTCAAGATTAACAAGTTGAGGCATGGCAAGACCTTATGTCAATGAATATCCGCCATCTTTCAAACAACAGGTAGGTTGACTGCCGGTTCGCGCCAGAATCATTGCTGTCGTATCAGTCTGTACGATTAATTGGATTTTATAGATTATTATTCTGATTTACTGGCTTATTTATGGAATATAAAACTAGTAAAAGAGTCTTGCACAACATGCCAATTATTCATGCTGCTAATTGTGGGTATTATGGCGCTTTCTCTCCTTTCCGACGTTTAATTGGGCAAAAATAGCATCTTATCGCTATTTTCCTAACGCTATTGAACTGAAAAGTAATTGCATTGTAAATTAATTGTGAATTAAGTCACGACCTGACATTAATATGTTGGCTAGATTTTTCTGCTGAGTTAATTTTCTGACAACAGAATATTGTGCTTTAGGTGTTGTTTGGGGGGAGGATGGTATGCGCATTGTCATTTTAGGAAGCGGTGTGGTGGGGGTAGCCAGTGCCTGGTACTTAGCCAAAGACGGGCATGATGTTACGGTGATTGACCGTCAGCAGGGGCCCGCGCAGGAAACCAGTGCCGGTAACGCAGGTCAGATATCGCCGGGATATGCGGCACCTTGGGCCGCGCCTGGGGTACCTCTGAAGGCCATTAAATGGATGTTCCAACGCCATGCGCCGTTAGCAATCCACCTTGACGGCAGCAGCTTCCAGCTACGCTGGATGTGGCAGATGCTGAGAAACTGCGACACTTCCCACTACAGGCTCAACAAAAGCCGTATGGTGCGTCTGGCAGAATACAGCCGCGACTGTTTAAAAGAGCTGCGTGAAGACACTGGTATTCAGTATGAAGGCCGTCAGGGGGGAACACTGCAACTGTTCCGTACCGAACAGCAATTTGATAACGCCGCCAAGGATATTGCGGTGTTAGATGATGCGGGGGTGCCATATTCACTGCTAACGGCTGATCAACTGGCAACGGTGGAACCGGCATTGGCGAAAGTTGCACATAAACTGACCGGTGGTTTACGTTTACCTAATGATGAAACCGGCGACTGCAAACTGTTTACTGAACGCTTAGCCCAAATGGCCGAGCAGGCTGGGGTTAAGTTTGTGTTCAATCGCTCGGTGGATAAATTGCTGGTGGACGGTGACCAAATCGCCGGTGTGCTGTGTGGCGACGATATTATTAACGCAGATGCCTATGTAGTAGCCTTCGGCGCTTACTCTACGGCGCTGTTAGCCGGGCTGGTCTCGATTCCTGTTTATCCACTAAAAGGTTATTCACTCACTATTCCTATTACAGATCCGGCCTCGGCACCTTTCTCCACCGTGCTGGATGAGACCTACAAGATTGCCATTACGCGCTTTGATGACAGGATTCGGGTTGGGGGGATGGCGGAAATCGTTGGATTTAATACTCAATTGGCACCAGCACGTCGTGAGACGCTGGAAATGGTGGTGGGTGATTTGTACCCTCATGGGGGCAATATCAGTCAGGCCACGTTCTGGACCGGGCTGCGCCCGATGACACCTGATGGTACGCCCATTGTCGGGCGAACCTCACTGAAAAATCTCTATTTGAATACAGGCCATGGCACCTTGGGCTGGACCATGGCCTGTGGGTCGGGTCAATTATTGGCTGATATTATGTATGGGCGTCGCCCAGCGATTCTGGCGGATGATTTATCGGTCGCGCGTTATAGCGCGGGCTTTCGGCCACTGAATATCACGCCCTTACACGACATTCACCCTGTGCGCTAAAAGGCGCCGATTGATCATTACAGCCCACTGCCGGGCTGTAAATAATTGAATACCGCCCAAGAAGGAAAAAGCATGCCTCGCCCGATATCCGCTACGCTTCATTTATCTGCTTTGCGCCATAACCTCAGTATTGTTCGCCGTCTGGCCGGGGCCGCTAAAATTTGGTCAGTGGTGAAAGCCAATGCCTACGGCCATGGTCTGGCCCGCATTTGGCAAGGGCTGGACGCAACCGATGGCTTTGCGTTATTGGATTTAAATGAAGCGATAATGTTGCGTGAACAGGGCTGGCAAGGGCCTATTTTGCTGCTTGAGGGGTTCTTTCGTGCGCAAGATATAGTCCTTCTCGACCATTACCGGTTAACCACCGTAGTACACAGTGACTGGCAGCTTGACGCCATCAAAGCGGCGCGGCTGAGCACACCACTCGATATTTATTTAAAACTTAATAGCGGCATGAATCGCTTAGGTTTTCCCATCGGGCAGGCAGAGGCTATCTGGCAATGGGCTAACAGTATAAATAACATCGGCAAGGTGACGCTAATGAGCCACTTTGCCAATGCAGATAACCCTATTGGTGCCAGCGAGCAATTCACGCTGATTCAGCAGGCCAGTGGGCATCTGGTGGCTGCGCGCAGCTTTGCCAACTCGGCGGCAATATTGCGCAATCCTGAAACCCACTTTGATTGGGTGCGGCCTGGTATTATCCTCTATGGCGCGTCACCCAGTGGCGATGTAAACGATATCGCTGGCATTGGATTGCACCCGGTAATGGAGCTGCACAGCGAAATTATCGCCATACAGACGCTCTCAGCAGGGCACAGTGTTGGCTATGGCAGCCGCTACAGTGCCACAGGCACACAGCGCATCGGTGTCGTCGCTTGCGGTTATGCCGATGGTTACCCACGGCTCGCTCCCAGCGGCACGCCCATCAGGGTGGATGGCATACTGACTCATACGGTGGGGTCGATTTCAATGGATATGCTAACCGTAGATTTGACACCCTGTCCGCAGGCGCAAATGGGGAGTAAAGTTGAGATCTGGGGGAATAATCTGCCAATCGATGATGTGGCGGCGGCGGCGGGCACCGTGGGGTATGAGTTGATGTGTGCACTGGCGAGTCGCGTTAGCGTCATCACCGAGCGCACTTAGGTTGTTTCTAGTTTATTTTCTGCAAGTTACCACGGACATGCTTACTGGCACGGCGTGCCTGCCAAGCCAGTAGACACCCTGCCAGCATTACGATGGCGAGTGATAATTTAGGCTCGATTGGTAAGGACATTGCCAGCAAGCCTAACCCAGCTCCCCCGGCCATTTGCACAAAACCCACCAGCGCGGAGGCGACACCGGCTTCATTGGCATACGGCTCCAATGCATAACTGGTGGCTGGCCCCATCATAAAGGCTAAACCGGCACAGGCACTGGCAACGGGTAACATATACACCAGCCAGTGTTGCTGTATTTCTGCCGACAGTTGCGTCAGACCAAATAATAACCCCAGACACCCCAGCGCCATCAACAGGCTGCCGGTCATCAGGCAGGTAGGGCGGCCGATTTTTTGGATAATACGGTTAGCAATAAAACTGACCGCCATGATCCAAAAGCCATTGGCGCCGAACACCAGTGAGAACTGTAATGGGCTGAGTCCTGCGCCCACCATCAATACGTTGGGTGCCAGCGAGACATAGGTTAAGGCCATGCCCATAGCGCCCGCGTTCACCAGTGCGAAAATCAGAAAACGGTCATCACGTAAGATGCGCAGATAGTTCTTTATCGGCAAGCCCTTAACGGCTTGGGTACCCGCTGGCCGTGTTTCTGGCAGGAAGATAATTATCAGAATTAATACCAGCAAGCCATATAACGCCAGGAACCAGAATGGGGCGCGCCAGCCAAAGGCTTCCGCCAACAAACCACCGAGCAAGGGAGCCAATGCGGGTACGATATTTAACGTCCCATTAAGGAAACCAAAAGCGCGCGCGGCCTCATTACCGTTGAGGCGGTCACGCACCCCACTGAATGCCACTACCGCAGTACAGCAAACAGCGACACCTTGTAACAGGCGAGAACTGACAAACATCAGCGGGCTGACTGCCAGTGCAGCCATCGCGGCCCCCAGCATGTAGAGAATAATACCGATGATGGCTATGGGTTTACGCCCATACTTATCGACTAATGGCCCAGCAATCAGCTGACCAATACCCAGCACCAGAATAAACAAGGCAATAGTGGATTGAATCAGCGACTCGCTACTGTTTAGCCCCTTGGCTATCGCGGGAATCGTGGGTAAGTAGAGGTCGATGCCCAATGGGCCGAGCAGAATCAGGCTTAACAGCAGAAAAAGAAATTTTTGCATAACAAAAAAACAACATCCAGATTGCAAAGGCGACAAGAATAAAGAATTTATCGACGAATGAAAAGGTTAGCCATCGCCAACCAAACGATAGTGACAATGTCACCTATTGGTGTTCTAAATCGACTAATAGGGTACTACAACTAATAATTAATCTCTTGTTATTGATTAGCTACTGGTAGTGCGATGCTCTAACCACTGTTCTAGTTTCACGGCAGGTAATGCCTCGGAAAAAAGAAAACCTTGGCCTATTTGATAACCTTGGCGGCTCAATAATGTACGTTGTGCCTCGTTTTCTACCCCTTCGACAATCACTGATAGTTGCAAACTTTCACCAATACGGATCACCGCCTCACTTAATGTTCGGCTGGTTTCGTCATGCTCAAGATCATGGACAAAACTTTTATCCAGTTTGATTTCATCAAGATCCAAATGGCGCAGATAACTCAGACTGGAATAGCCGGTACCAAAGTCATCCATTGATAAACGCACGCCCAGTCGATGAATTTTTTCTATCGTGGCAAAAATCGCCGGATTATTTGCAATTAATATGTCTTCGGTGATTTCCAGCGTGAGATCCTGCGGCGGCAAGTGGTAATGCTGCAAGATATGCAAAATCATGTCCGGCAAGCCTGGATTATGGAAATTGGTTGGCGATAAGTTCACTGAAACCGAGGGCACATCAATACCCCGTAAACGCCAGTCCGCCAACTGTTGACAAGCCGTCTCAATCGCCCACAGAGCCAGTTCGTTGATCAGCCCGCACTCTTCAGCAATAGGAATAAAACGCTGTGGGGGAATGTTCCCCAGTATGGGGTGAACCCAGCGACTAAGGGCTTCCACACCATATAGGTGCCCATCTTTTAACATCACTTGTGGTTGATAAAATAACTCAAGAGACCCGATATGAAATGCATGACGCAGAGCATCTTCCATATCCTGGCGCTGTTGATTGAGATTATTCATCTCTGCACTGAAGAAATTGAAATGACCATGTCCCATATTCTTGGCTTTATGCATGGCAATGTCGGCGTGATTCATCAGCGCATCCATTTCTAAACCATTTTCAGGATACAAACTGATCCCGACACTGGCCGAAGGAATAATATTGACGTTGGCTATCTGACAGGGCTGAGACAGCAGACTGAGCATTTTCTCAACCTTCACGGTAGCCTGCTGCATGGTGCAGGGGGCTAAAATGATAATAAACTCGTCGCCCGATAAGCGGCCGATAATGTCACTTTTGGGCATGTCGTTGCGCAACCGTTGGGCAATCAAGGCAAGTAATTCATCACCGGCGGCCAGGCCGAGTGAATCATTAACTTGTTTAAAACGATCCAGATTAATGATTAATACTGCCAGCGTGTAATCCATTTCAGCGGCAAGGGCGATAGCTTGTTTGGCATAAACCAGAAACTGAGTGCGGTTAGGCAAGCCAGTCAGGGAATCATAAAAAGCCAAATGCTGAATTTGCTGACGTGATTGCTCCCGTTCCATCGCCAACGAGCACAAATTTGCGATTAATTTGACCAACTGATGGTGGAACTCGCTGGGGCCTCGCGCTTCTTTGTAGTAAAAGGCAAATGTGCCCAGAACATCCCCCTGGCTCGACAGAATAGGCGTCGACCAACAAGCTAACAAACCATGGGGTAGAATTAGGTGCCGATAGTTCTCCCATAATGGGTCAGTGGCAACATCATGGACTTCAACCGGTTCTTTACGAAATGCGGCGGTGCCACATGAGCCAGATCCCGGGCCAATAGGCACACAGGCCAGCGCCGCAGTATAAATCAGGGGGAGGTTGGGCGCCGCGAGATGGCTGAGGTAGTGGGGCCCGCTGGCTTGCAAAATACTGGCGGTCACCTCGGGGGCAATCCGCTCAACCTCGTGGCACAGCAAAGACATCACTTCTTCCAGTGGCCGCTCTTTAACCAGTGCTTCCAGTACCTTATATTGCAACACTTCATACATTTTGGTCAGCGTGATATCAGTCAACACGCCAATGCTATAACTCGGTTTACCCTGCTCATCAACCAGCGAGTTGATAATGGCGGAACACCAATGCGGTTGTTTGTCTTTACTGTAGAACAACTCTTTGGGCAGTAATTGCTGATGTGAATTTGGCGAAGTGGAATCAATTAACCCCAGTTGTTCAGGATGTGCACTCTGGAGTAAATCGACCATGCTCTGGCCCAGAGCCTGTTCGGGTGTATAACCGAATAACTTAGTAAATCCTTGATTAATATAAACTGCTTGTTGCCCGTGATCACTATTAGCGGCAATAAACATTGCGCTGTCGCTGCGATCAGTTAATTGGGTTAAAAGTTCTACCCACTCTTGAGTGGCTTTTTGTTGCTCAATTAAAAAAGTAATATCCTTAGCGATTTTCACCATCCGGGTAACGCTACCTTCTGGGCCTGGTACCGGTTGATAGATGGCGGCCAGCCAGACCGTGGATCCGTCTTTGTGCAATCGCTCAAAACGGCCCTCAACGGATTTCCCCGCCAGTAAAGATTTCTTCAGTGTCTGATACTCGTCGCTACTGGCATATTGTGGATGGCAAAACATAAGATGATGTTGACCAATGACTTCATCACGTTGATAGCCAAAATAATCAAGGTAGTTTTGATTAACCGCAATTATGCGACTGTTGAGATCAAACTCAATGATGGCTAATGAGCGGTCCAATGCACTTAATAACGCACTACTTTCGTCGTATTCAGACTGCGTGGCATCCTGCGATGCTGCTGTTTTTTTGGGCTTCATGATAAATTCCTATGTAAAAGAAGCGCTTGGCAGTCGTGTTACGTAAATGAATTACCGCTCTAACCATTGAAATAGCACTATTCTTAAATAAATAAAATAGGATAAATGACAAATATTCCAATACGTATTAATAGCATCAAGATTAAAAAAATACGGCCGTCTTATTTACGCTGGTGGTATTTCAATACATCGCTCTGTGTCCACACCATGAACATCATTGTGTTAATCAGCCAGTGCTAAATGGAGGAATAAGTAATATTAAGTTTAGTCGATATCCAGATAGCTAAATGTGGGATTGATTGCTGGCACGTGACAGCAATCAATCTATTTCCGACTAAGGTCTATTTTAAAACGGTGGGATGCTTTGCTGGAAGGTAACCGGCCATTACCTGACAAAAACCTCGTCAGGCAATGGCGGATAGATAAAGGGTTATGAGTGGGTATCCATTGAGCCAAAACGACCGCCGTTAAAATCAGCGATGGCCTCGATTATCTGCTGCTGAGTGTTCATCACAAATGGCCCGTGACCGATAATAGGTTCATCAATCGGCTCACCACTCAGTAGCAACAGCACCGCATCATTATTGGCCTCAATAGTTACATTGCTGCCAGCCGCATCCAGTAATACCATTTCGGCATCGCGGGCAACGGCATCGCCATTGACCAATACGGTACCACGCAACACAATTAATGCCGTGTTCCAGCCAATGGGCAGTGAAAACTCCGTACTTTTACCCTGATTCAGCCGTATATCCCAGACGTTTAGTGGTGAGAATGTCTGAGCAGGGCCATTTTTACCCGCATACTCACCCGCTATTACCCGCAGGCTGCCAGCATCTTCAGCTAGCACTACCTGAGGAATAGTTTCACTGCGAATGGCCTGATAACCAGGATCTGCCATTTTATTTTTTGCGGGCAGATTGACCCACAATTGCACCATTTCAAAGGCACCGCCACGTTGTGCGAACATATCTGAATGAAACTCTTCATGCAGAATCCCGCCACCTGCCGTCATCCACTGCACGTCCCCAGGGCCAATAACGCCGCCTTTGCCGGTGGAGTCACGATGTTCAACTTCGCCGTGATAAACGATGGTGACAGTTTCAAAACCACGATGCGGGTGTTGCCCGACACCCCGGCGATGTTTGGTCGGGGTAAAATCCATCGGCCCGGCATAGTCCAGCAGCAGGAACGGGCTGAGCTGTTTACCATGGCTTTGATATGAAAACAGTGAGCGAACCGGGAAACCATCTCCCACCCAATGCTGGCGCGGTGCGCGATAAATACCTTGAACTTTTTTCATCGTAAACTCCTTACAAACATCATCAATGAGGTGTTGCAGCCCGGCACAACCTCTGGCCGGGCTTCATGTTGGATAAAGTATATAATTAGGATAATTTAAGCAGTAGATAGCAAAATTAGTTATCACTGTTCTATTATCAGAACAATGATGAAGTTATCTCTGGCAAGTAATACAGAGGCAGGTTATGCAAGATCTTAATGATCTCTACTATTACGCAGAAGTGGTGGAACACGGTGGATTCAGTGCTGCCGCGCGGGTATTGGGTTTGCCAAAATCAAAACTGAGCCGACGGCTGGCATTGTTGGAAGAGCGATTGGGCGTGCGTTTAATTCAGCGTTCAACCCGCCGTTTTGCGGTTACCGACGTGGGGCGTACCTACTACGAGCACTGTAAAGCGATGCTGGAAGAGGCCAACGCCGCTCAGGAATCAATTGACTTAACACGGGCAGAACCCCGTGGTGTGGTGCGCATCACCTGCCCAGTGGCGCTATTACAGGCCACGGTTAGCACCATGCTGGCGGATTTCATGGTCAGTTGTCCTTTGGTGACGATTTATCTTGAATCGACCAATCGACAAGTGGACCCGATTGCTGAAGCCATTGATATTGCCATTCGGGTTCGGCCACCGCCGTTGCAAGACAGTGATTTGGTGTTGAAGGTGTTGGGTAACCGTTGTCAGTGTCTGGTGGCCAGCCCGGATTTGGTGGCACGACAAGGTATCGTCAATGTTCCGGCAGATCTGACTGGCTGGCCAAGTCTGGGCTTGGGCCGCGCGCCCCAAGAATTTATCTGGCATTTAGCCGGGCCAGAGGGCGCGCATGCTGCGATTTATCACCAGCCCAGATTGGTGACGGCCGACATGACAACGCTTCGTAGCGCAGCACTGAGTGGTGTCGGGGCAGTACAGCTCCCGGTTATGATGGTGGCAGATCAACTGATGGCCGGAACGCTGATTCGCTTATTACCGGATTGGGTATTACGCCATGAGATTATTCATGCGGTATATCCATCACGGCGGGGATTACTGCCGTCTGTTCGCAGTGTGCTTGATCATTTGGCGTTGCGGTTTAGCCAACTTGAAGACCAATAGCCAGGCCTTTGCATAGCTGAGCCGCGGGTAACGCGGCAAGTTGTACCGACTCAATGCTTGTGGCGGTGATGTGAATCCGGGTAATGCGGGTGGGAGTGTGCCAGTGGCTGATGTTGATGGCGATGCTTATGCGCCACACCGACTGTCACAGGAAAATCATGTGTATGTTGATGATGTGCGTCATGGTGATGTTCATGTTCATGCAGCAATTCATCATGGATATGCTGATGGGCATGCTGTTCAGTGAGATGCAATGCGATCCCTACAGCCATCAGGAGACCCGCGACGATGAGTGGTATAGTGACAGTGTCACCCATAATAACGGCCAATACAGCCCCTAAAAATGGGGCAATAGAGAAATAAGCACCAGTGCGAGCAGTACCAAGATGGCGCAGGCCGATAACAAAGAGTGCCAAACTCACGCCATAGGCAAAAAATCCCACCAAAAGGGCCGCTGCCAGATTTGTCAGTGGTGGCAATGTTGCGCCGAGGACAAAAGCCAGCCCGAGATTGACGATACCGGCAACCAGTCCTTTGACTGACGCAATCCAGGTGGCATCCGTCAATGAAACCTTACGGGTCAGATTGTTATCAATCCCCCAGGCAAAGCAAGCACCCAGAATTGCCAGTGTTGGCCACCATCCGGCAAAACGCGCTTCACCCGGCCAACTTAAAATAGCTGCACCGGCCACAATCACTATCATGCCAAGGGCGATGCGACGGTCAAAATTCTCTTTGAACGCGAACCAGGCCAGTAGGGCGGTAAATACCCCTTCGGCATTAAGCAATAATGATGCGCCAGATGCAGGCATACCCGTTAACCCTATCATCAGCAGAACCGGGGCAACAATCCCCCCAGCCGTAATGGCACCAATAAACCACCGCCGTTCGTTGCGAGGCAGGCTCACGGCTGTTGCTCGGGTGAGCAGACGGTAGAGCGCCAGGCCGGCACCTGAGCCAAAATAGAGCAGGCCCGCCAGTAGCCATGGACTGACTGTATTGAGTAACTGTTTTGCCAGCGGGGTTCCGGCACCAAACAGCACCGCAGCACTTAATGCGGCTAATACACCGGGCTGTCGTAATCCATCATGCCATTTCATCGATTCAACTCTGAAAATAAGGTCGTAGTGGCAATTTTAGCCCATGAAAAAGCCGGGAAACCATTCCTGTCATGGAAAAAGTTGACCGGCTAATTTTAGTATTAATTATCAACGGTTTGTTTGTGGAACAACTCACGGAATACCGGGTAGATATCTTCAGGTTCTCGGATATGTTGCATGGCAAAGTTGTCAAATTTTGCCTGTAAGTCTTCATATTCCCGCCACAGAGTCTGGTGTGCGCGCCGGGTTATCTCGATGTAGCTATAGTAACGCACCATTGGCAGGAGCTTTTGGGCCAGTAACTCATGACACAGTGGTGAATCATCGGCCCAGTTATCGCCGTCTGAGGCTTGGGCTGCATAGATATTCCACTGCGTTGGGTCGTAACGTTCCTGAACCACTTCTTCCATCAATTTCAGGGCACTGGAGACAATTGTTCCGCCGGTTTCCTGCGAATAGAAGAATTCTTGCTCATCGACTTCTTTCGCTTGAGTATGGTGGCGGATATACACGACATCAACGTTTTTATAGGTACGGCTCAGGAACAGATAAAGCAGGATGTAGAAGCGCTTTGCCATGTCCTTGGTGGCCTGATCCATCGAACCTGACACATCCATCAGGCAGAACATCACCGCCTGGCTGGATGGCTCAGGACGCCGTTCATAGTTCTTATAACGTAAATCGAAGGTATCGATAAACGGAACCCGCGCGATTTTTTGCTTTAATTCAGCAATGGCTTTACGTACACGTTCTTCTTCCAGCAATTGTGCTGGTTCCGTGTTTTCCAGTACGTTCAGCGTTTCTTCCAATTCGCGTAACTCACGGCGCTTACTGGCTGTCATGGCGGTACGACGCGCCAGTGAGTTTTGCAGTGAGCGCACCACGCTGATATTGGCGGGCACGCCATTCGAGGTATAACCCGCACGATGGGTTTTGAATTCGGTCAACTGCTTATACTGATTTTTCTTCAGATTAGGCAGCGCCAGGTCTTCAAACAGTAAGTCGAGGTATTCATCTTTGGAAATCTGAAAGACAAACTCATCCTCGCCTTCACCGTCCTGACCGGCATTACCCTGACCACTGCCGCCGCCTCCACCGCCACCTTGAGGGCGCTCCACCCGATCATTGGTGACAAAATGGTCATTGCCAGGATGTACCCGGTGACGTAACCCACCACGGCCCTGATGGAACATCGGCTCATTGATATCATCAATAGGTATCGAAACTGACTCGCCGCTATCAATATCAGTAACTGATCTTTTATTGATGGCATCGGCAATCGACTGTTTAATTTGCGACTTATAGCGGCGCAAAAAGCGCTGGCGATTGACCATGCTCTTATTCTTGCCGTTAAGTCGTCTGTCAATAAAGTAGCCCATATATCCCCCAAACGACTTTGTCACTCTCCCTGCATCTTTCACGCTGTAGCTGTGTTGGCTGCCATCACTTACCCCAGTCACTTAGTGGACTAAGCTCCTGGGGCTTCGTTCAGTTGCCGCCTTGCTACAACGCGAAATCTATTGGGTCTATACCTACGATGCCGTAGTGAATCGGTAAATGGCTTATGACGATTTTCTCACCCGCAGATACCATTCACACAGCAAACGAACTTGCTTACGGGTATAGCCTTTCTCCATCATCCGATCGACAAAGTCATCATGTTTTTTCTGCTCATCCGTTGAGGTCTTGGCATTAAAGGAGATAACCGGCAGTAACTCTTCGGTGTTAGAGAACATTTTCTTCTCGATAACCGTGCGCAGCTTCTCGTAACTGGTCCAGTTTGGATTACGGCCATTGTTATTGGCTCTGGCGCGCAACACAAAATTGACGATTTCATTACGGAAATCTTTCGGGTTGCTGATACCCGCTGGCTTTTCAATTTTCTCCAGTTCAGCATTCAGTGATTCACGGTCAAACAGTTGCCCGGTATCAGGATCACGATACTCTTGATCCTGAATCCAGAAATCGGCGTAGATAACATAACGGTCAAAAATATTCTGACCATACTCAGAGTAAGACTCCAGATAGGCGGTTTGAATCTCTTTACCAATAAATTCAGCATATTTCGGGATTAAATAGCCTTTCAGGTGTTCGAGATATTTCTCCGCAACATCTTGTTGGAATTGTTCGCGTTCGATCTGCTGTTCCAGTACGTAGAACAGGTGCACCGGGTTAGCAGCCACCTCAGCGTGGTCGAAGTTAAATACTCTGGAGAGGATTTTAAAGGCAAAACGGGTAGAAAGGCCGTTCATACCTTCATCAACTCCAGCGTAGTCGCGATATTCCTGATAAGACTTGGCTTTAGGATCGGTATCTTTCAGGCTCTCACCGTCATACACCCGCATCTTGGAGTAAATACTGGAGTTTTCTGGCTCTTTCATCCTTGAGAGAATCGAGAAGCGTGCCAGCGTTTCCAGCGTGCCAGGTGCACAAGGCGCATGGGTCAACTCACTGTGATTTAACAGTTTGTCGTAAATCTTGATCTCTTCTGATACCCGCAGGCAATAAGGCACTTTGACAATATAAACACGGTCAAGGAATGCCTCATTATTCTTGTTATTACGGAATGTTACCCACTCGGATTCGTTAGAGTGCGCGAGAATTATACCGCTGAATGGCAGGGCGGATATCCCCTCGGTCCCGTTATAGTTCCCTTCTTGTGTTGCGGTCAGTAGTGGGTGCAGCACCTTAATTGGGGCTTTGAACATCTCGACGAATTCCATGATCCCCTGGTTAGCACGGCATAAAGCACCGGAATAACCATAAGCATCTGGATCGTTTTGGGCGTGATTTTCAAGTTTACGGATATCAACTTTACCGACCAGTGCCGAGATATCCTGGTTGTTTTCATCACCGGGTTCGGTTTTCGCTATCGCAATTTGTTCAAGGATAGAAGGCCAGACCTTGATAACTTTGAACTTGGTAATATCACCGCCAAAATCGTGCAGGCGTTTTGCCGCCCATGGCGACATAATCGTACCGAGATAGCGGCTTGGGATACTGTATTCTTTGGCCAGAATCGCCGCATCTTCCTGCGGATTGAACAGACATAACGGGTGGTCATTGACCGGGCTACGTTCACCGTTAGCACTTAAAATATAGATAGGCACCCGTTGCATCAGGGCTTTCAGTCGTTCAGCCAATGATGACTTACCACCACCCACGGGACCCAGCAAATACAGGATCTGTTTCTTCTCTTCCAGCCCTTGGGCGGCGTGTTTGAGATAGGAAACGATCTGCTCTATGGCTTCCTCCATGCCATAAAACTCTTCAAAAGCAGGGTAGCGAGCGATAACCCGATTAGAGAACAGTCGAGACATGCGGGACTCAAGCGCGGTATCGACCATGACTGGCTCACCAATAGCCATCAGCAGACGCTCAGCCGCATTAGCATACGCGCTGCGATCTTGCTGGCAGATTGTGAGGAACTCCTGGAGTGTGAACTCTTCGTCCTTGGCCGCCTCATAGCGCTGGCGATAGTGATCAAATATGTTCATAGCGATGCCCGTCCTGTTTGAATGGTTGGGAACATAAAATAGTAGTAGCGCTTTATTGGGTTAAAATTTTGAAACTACTACCTTATTGTTATGGCCGTGTCTCCTCCAAAGGTCAAGTTAAGCCAGACCACAGATTTGCCACCCCTCAAACAATAAATAACCATTATTTGGTAATTAAATCTATTTATTATTCGATTAGTAGTG
>NZ_JAZGQA010000065.1:0-22867 GCF_048593855.1 Yersinia sp. 2542 StPb PI | reverse complement strand
CTTTAGTTGTAGCGATAGCAGAAGCTTTATTTAATTTATTGGTAAGCTTATTTTCTTTTTTATTTTCGATAATACTCTTCGTGGTTGAAGCAATCTATTCTTTAAGCTACGGTGCTAAATGGATACGTATATTAATCACAGTAGGCGTATTGAATGTTATTGCGGGTAGTATCGTGTTTTTTGCCATGATATGAAGATCAATTTAATCGACTCTCCCGCTATGCGTTCTTGTGGTTAGTCATCTGCATGTTAAATAATATCATTAAAAAACAATCTGTTAATTTACGGTTGAGTGTCGGGGAGGACCGTCACTTCTGAAATATCAGTTTGATGCCTAGCAGCGCCATGACCAAACCACCAATACGGTCAAAATATATTTTGAAACGCATATAATAGTTTCTTGGTACCGGGGCGGACAGGACACAAGCGACGATTGCGTACCAAATGAGGTCAATCAAGAATGCCAGAACAGGTAACACAATATACATCCAGCCCACGATATTCTGAGTAAGGATTGCGGCAAATATGCCGCCAAAAACCAGTGCTGTATTAGGATTACTAATTTGTGTAATAAGCCCGATATAAAATGAACGAGACAGACTTGTTTGTCCGCCAACCTCGGGTTCAAATTTTATTGCTTTTTTAGGCGCGAAAAACATTTTAAAGGCTAAATAAATGAGATAAAAACCGCCGCCGATTTTAAGTGACATATATAGCCAAGGTACGGTGAGTAGCAAAGATTGCAAACCAAGCAGAGCGACCAAGGCAAAGAATGCACACCCGGTGCCCATGCCTAAAGCAACGGCTAAAGCATTTTTAAGTGAGGATGACATTGCCGTTCGCGCAACAAGGATGAAACTCGGCCCTGGAGACATAGCCCCTAAAGCTATCACTCCACTGATGGTTAAAACAGCAATAATAGCACTGTCCATGTTATCCTCCCTGTAAGTATTCCTCTGTTTCTACTCGTCATTTTTTACAAAATCAATGGCTTTATCTTGTTTCCAAAGAATTCGAAATGAATCACTAAATACTCAAGTCGATAGGGGGTTGTATTACATCATCCGTAGTGGAGGCGATTGCGCCATTTTTTGTGTTATCTCACCTGTAGCCATAAACAAAACAGCCAGTCAGAGGGTTAATCTAACTGGCTGTTATTTTATGATTTAATTTACGGGCGAATCACAGAGTTGGGTAGTCGGTATAACCTTTTGCGCCACCGCCATAGAAGGTATCACCATCTGGTTCATTCAACGGAGCCTGTTGTTGCAGGCGGGTTACCAGATCCGGGTTAGAAATATAGCTACGGCCAAAGGCGACAGCATCAATAAACCCTTTATCAATGAGCTCTTCAGCTTTTTCAGCCGTGTATGCACCGGCACCCACAATCACACCTTTGAATTTGGCACGGACGGCATCACGGAATGCGTCGGAGTAAGGCTTACCACCCGCCCAGTCGGGTTCTGACATGTGCAGATAAGCAATATGACGTTTGTTCAACTCGTCAATGAGGTACAACGCAGCCTCTTCCTGATCCTCGCCATTATCCAAGCCGTTGAATGGCCCCAATGGTGAAATACGAATACCAATATGTTCAGCGCCCCATTCGGCTACTGTTGCATCAACCACTTCCAATGTCAGACGGGTACGGTTTTCAATACTACCGCCGTATTGGTCGGTACGTTGATTGGATGCCGGAGACATAAATTGATGCAGCAGGTAGCCGTGGGCTGCATGCAATTCAATATAGTCAAAGCCAGCTTCACGGGCATTCGCTGTTGCCTGGCGGAAATCATTAATGATGCCAGGGATCTCTTCTGTTTCCAGGGCGCGTGGGGTGGAGCAGGGAACGCGTACCCAGGCTCCCGTTTCATCGCGCACGGTGGTGCGGGTATCCGCGGCAATGGCTGAAGGTGCTACCGGCGCTTGCTGACCTGGCTGCAAACTGTTGTGCGAGATACGGCCGACATGCCATAACTGTACAGCAATATGTCCACCGTCTTCATGCACCGCCTGCGTGATTTTTTTCCATGCGTTTAACTGTTCCTGAGTGTGTAACCCTGGAGCACCCGCATAGCCTTTCGCCTGGAAAGAAATCTGGGTGGCTTCGGTAATAATCAAACCGGCGCTGGCCCGTTGACGGTAATATTCAGCCATCAGAGGAGTTGGAATATCACCTGGCTCAATGCTGCGCAAGCGCGTTAGCGGAGCCATAAATACGCGGTTTGGCAATGTGAGCGCGCCAACTTTCAAAGGGGAGAACAGTTTAGCAGTCTTCATGGTGCGTCCTATATTAATAGACCAGTCAACTAGCAACTGAGTAAATTCTGAAAAACAAAAGTGTTAGCTTCAGAATCATTGGATTATGGGGTTGGTTGTAGAATCAGTTCGATACTTTCTAGCGCACAGGTCAGCGGAGCAACCGATCGTTTCACTTTAGCCCGCAGTGAAGCACCGAGCCACAAGGCATACAGTGTTTCAGCGGTTGCCGCCGGTGAGAGCGTAATGCGCAGCGAGCCTTCAGCAATACCGGCTTCAATGGCATCTTGCAACCGACCAATCACACGGGCAGTGCCGATATCCAATGCATGGCGCATAGGTTCGGATAAGTCACTTACCTCTGCTGATAGTTTAACCGCCAGACAAGCATTGTGGCATTCACTGCCACAATAGTTAGCAATAGCTTGAGCAAAATAGTGCAACAAATGGTGGCGCATATCACCTTGTGAATGGGTGAGCAGGCTTTCCATTTCAGCGTCGTAACGATCAAAATAACGCTGTAGCATCGCTTCACCAAAAACTTCCTTAGAACGGAAATAGTGATAAAACGAGCCTTTCGGTATGCCTGCCGTGGTCAGTAACAGGCTGAGACCCATACCATTAAAGCCAAGACGCAGGCTAAGGCTCTCACCGGTTGCTAACAGATGTTCACGGGTGTCTATGTGTGTGTGCTGTATTTTGTTCATGTCGCAAAGCGTAATAGACCAATCGGTCTAGGTCAAGAAAAAAAATGCCAGCGGAGGGAAACGCTGGCATCAAACTCACTATCAGGTATTAACTCTTTACGGACTTTTTTGACTGATTCTTTCGCCCTGGGTTCGGCATTTCTGTAGTAAATCTAGTTCTGATTGGTATTCACTGGTTTGAATATTCATCATGCCCAATAAGGTATGGAACAGATTATCTTGTGATATTTCATCATGTTGTGCACTGGAGGATAAGCACTGACGGTCAATGCCATAGTTTTTTGTATATTCAGGTGATAGCCACATTAGAAATGGTATATGTGTCTGCTGACTTGGGGCGAACATATAAGGGGTACCGTGCAAATACATGCCATTTTCGCCTAATGACTCACCGTGATCAGAGAGATAGACCAGCGCAGTGTTAAAGTTATTATTGTGTTGTTGCAATAACTTAATGGTGTTACCCAACATCGCATCGGTATAAAGAATAGAGTTATCGTAGGTATTTACCAATTCCTGTGGGGTGCAATCCTGAATTTGGTTGCTATCACAGGTAGGGGAAAACTGGCGAATCTCTGGGGTTGAGCGGCGATAATAAGCCGGCCCGTGGCTGCCCATTTGGTGTAAGACAATGACACCGTCACCTTGTAGCCCATTAATATAATTATCTAATTTATACAGTAATGCGTTATCTAAACAGACCCCGTTCTCGCAATCGGCGGTGAGCTGCAATTGGGTAACATCCTGATGTGGAATGCGATCGCAGGCACCTTTACAACCCCCGTCATTTTCGCGCCATAAGACATTCAAGCCAGCGTGGGCAAGAATATCCATTAAGCCCTCCTGATGACTGGCGAGGGTGGCATCATAATTTTTGCGCGCCATATTCGAGAACATACAAGGTACCGACACCGCAGTTTCAGTCCCGCAGGATGATGCTTTGCTGAAATAGGTAACATCTTGTTTTTTTAGGTTCGGGTTGGTTTCTCGCCCATAACCGCCCAAGGAGAAATTCTCTGCACGGGCAGTTTCACCAACCACGAGAATGACCAGCGTTTTCTTTTGTTGCCCACTAATCAATGGGCCTTTATGGGCATCTTCACCGAGTGTTACCAGTGGCAGATTACGGGTGAAATATTTGTGTTTAGTGAATTGAAAACTGCCACTGACAAAGTTGGATGGGGTTAACATTTTAACGATGTTTTTATTATTACGAATCAACGATGCATAATCTTTATAAAACAGGGCAGCAACCAACAGAATAATCACTGCTGATATCAAAATATTTGCTGCGCGCAGCCCCAACATATACCACCATGGGCGGCTGACCCGAATACGGGCAAAGCAGACCAGGGTCGCAGGAATAATACCCGCCACCAGTAGCCATAGGGCCATACGGGGAGTGAAAAGAGCGGCCGCCTCTTGTGAGTTGGTTTCAAAGGCATTTTGCATCATATTGGCGTCAATGACGGCACCATAACTAAACATAAAATAGTTTGCCGCCGCGCTGCCCAACAGCAATAGAATAATGATTGGCTTATGCAGAAAGGGCACAGCTAACAGGCTAAATATGATGTTCAGTGCGCAAAATATCACCACCGGAATTGTCGCGGCGAAGAAGTAACTGTCACTGCTGTCAAAATGGATCAGCGACCAGGCTTTCGCAATAAACAGTGCGTTATGACCCAGAGTGAAAAAGAGTGCACTGGCCAGGATAAAACTCAGACTGTTACACTGTAACTTATATCGAACATTCATTGTGAAAATGGAATCCTACAGTTCACTAATTACCTGAATGGTATCGAATGAAACTTAAGATAACCTTAGCGGTTAAGGGCCGCGCCTCGGCGCTGATAGCGGATTTTTACAACCGTAAACAAATTGGACTTGCCAGCTGCGGTGAAGCAGTCTTCAATTAAGGTATCAGCCGCAGGAGGCAGCGTGTCTCAGCAACTTGAGTTTTTCGACATTCCCAGTCCGTGCCGTGGCATCTGCCAAACAGATGACCGTGGCTTTTGCCGTGGCTGCCTGCGTAGCAGGGATGAGCGCTTTAATTGGATGAAAATGAGTGACCCGCAGAAACGGGATGTATTGCGTTTATGCCGCCAACGTCTACTGCGCTTGCAGCGTGGTAACAAACAAGTCGATGAGCCGTTACCAGAACAACCTTCCTTATTCTAATTCGCGCTTAATCGGTCTTAAACTTTACCATTTCTGGCTATTTTACCGCTAAGCCCCCGTTTGACCTTGAATTGATGGTTCAGGGAGGATTTAACCTTACTGCCGGTTGTGTATGCTTATAGGTAGATAAACAGATGAGGTAGCTAATAATGGATACACGTAGCCAACTGGCTCCGCTTGGACCTGAATTTTCACGTATGATTTGCGGTTATTGGCGGCTGATGGAATGGGGCATGACGCCTGAGCAATTGTTGGTTTTTATCGAGCAACACATTGAGTTGGGTATTACTACGGCGGATCATGCTGATATTTACGGCGGTTATCAGTGTGAACAAGCATTTGGCCAGGCCTTACGGCTTAAACCGTCCTTGCGTGACCAACTGGAGCTGGTGAGCAAATGTGGCATTGCCACCACGGCTAAACCGGAACATGCGTTGGGGCACTACATTACGGATAGTTCACATATCATTGCAAGTGCTGAGCAATCATTGGCCCATTTGCACACTGATTATCTTGATTTACTGCTGATTCACCGACCGGACCCGTTGATGGATGCCGATGAGGTGGCAGAAGCCTTCACCCAACTGCACAAAAGCGGCAAAGTAAAATATTTCGGTGTGTCAAACTTTACCCCTGCGCAATTCAATTTACTGCAATCACGCCTGCCATTCTCGCTGGTCACGAATCAGGTAGAGATTTCGCCGCTGCATCAGCCTGCTATTGTCGATGGTACGCTCGATGCCTGCCAGCAACTGCGTATCAAACCCATGGCATGGTCTTGTCTCGGTGGCGGTAGGTTGTTCAGCGACCCGGAGTACCAGGCATTACGTGATGAGTTGCAGGCGGTAGCTGACGAAGTCGGTGCAGCAAGCATTGAGCAAGTGGTTTATGCCTGGGTGCTACGTTTGCCGTCAGCACCGCTGCCGATTATTGGCTCTGGCAAGATAGAGCGGGTTAAAGCCGCATGGGCATCACTCTCCTTGACGATGACGCGCCAGCAGTGGTTCCGCATTCGTCGTGCTGCACTGGGTTATGACGTGCCTTAAGCTTCTTTTCTGCGCCAGTAAGCCTCAGGCTGGCGCAGTTTTGTTTTCCTCGGCAGGAGGGGCCAGTTGCAGTTGTGTCAGTGAGCAATATAATCGCCAAATCAGCCCCGCCAGTTCCCGCCCAGAGGCATCGGGGTATTGAGCCAAAATAGCACTCATTCGTTGTAACTCCTGCAATGTTGCGAGTAACGAACTGGGTTGCACACCTTTTTCGGTCATACACCCCTTCAGGCAGTGAATACAGACATCCCGTACTGCTGACAAGGGTGCAGAGGTGGTTTGCCAATCACGTAATTGCCAGACCACATGGCTACAATTGAGCAATACCATCCCCCAACGCAGCAGCCACAGGCGAGCTGACTGATCTTTACTGAGATTGAGTTGGTTAATTCGATGGTAAATCAGTGATTCGAATTGATTCTGGCTCTGTTGTGGATGGCTACTGATCTGATCAATGAAATCGCGGCGGAGCATCCGAATGATACGTCGACTTTTGCGTTTATCAGAACTGGGGCGCAATAGCTGAAAAGCAACACCTGCTAACATTACGCCGACTAATTTACCAATATTATCATTAAGGAACTCTTGATAATCATAGCTCGGCGGGTTGGTTACACTTAGGAAAGAACCCATAAAGACAATCAATTGTCCCCACAATGAAGCATAGGCCGGATGCTGTAGTTTCATCATCTGCATGGTGATTAAAATGGGGAACAGTACGGCAGCAAATTGCCAGAAATCATCAATCTGTACCATCACACCAAACTTAAGAATAAAGCAGCCGATAGAAAGCAGAACAATGGCTTTCAATAGTGTAGCAATACTGTCGGTTGGCGACGGGGTTGCGGAGTAGAGCACGCAACTTACCGCGGCCAATGCCAGTGCAGCACTGCCCGAACTCCACTGCGTATTTATCCAAAATGCACAACCAATAACAATACACACGAAGGTTCGCAGCCCGTTATAGGCGGCCTCATAAGTATCGGTATGGCGAGCCAGCGCGGTTACTGGTGGCGGTTGTGGCAGGTCGCTGGCCGATTCTTTATCCAACTGTGTCAGCCAACGATTCACTTGCAAATATAACCAACAAAAATGCTGTAATCGTAACCAGAAGGCGCGGTGTCGATAGTCGAACTCATCATGCGGGGCGATTTGTTGCAGTATTTTGGCCAACTGATATTTATCGCAATCGGGTCGCTGTAGTGTTTGTAGCAACTGTGACAGCACTGGTGTCAGGTTCTCCGGTGGCGTTGGCCAGTTAAGCAACATGCGCCGTAAACTGGTAATTACACTGGTTATACGTAATTGACGATGCAAAATAAAATTCAAGACGTTATTTTGCCGCCGCAAGCGGTAATGGCTCCAAAAGGCCTGGATCCGCAGTACATTCATGGTCAGAATCTGGCCAATTACCCCTTCATGTGAGGCACGTAGCTGGGGGTTATGATCGGTTTGCCACAATAACTCGGCATGTTCCAGTAAGCGAGATTGCATGCGGCGCAGTGAGGTCAGTAATGCTTCGCCGTCGGAGGTGCTCGGCATCAGCATCATCATCAGGCCACCACAAAGAATACCGGTAATCACTTCACACACTCGGGCTTGCGCGATATCAAAAATTTGCTGGGTGCCAGCGGTGTTGACCGTAGAAAAGGCAATAATTGCGGTGGTATAACCGGCTAACGCAAACGCATAAGAAACATTATTTTGATAGTGATTGGAGACAAAAGTACAAAGGGCAATCCAGGCTGCAATTGCAAAGGTAAACAGCCAGGGATCATTCAGGCAATGGCCGGCAATTACCACGGATGCGGCCGCCCCCAGTAAGCTGCCGATGATGCGACCAATACTTTTGCTGATGACCCCGCCGACGGTGGGGAAACTCACCACTGCAGCGGAGGTCATTGCCCAGTAAGGCTCATCTAAATTCAGCGCAAAGGCAATCCACAGTGATAAGCACATTGCCAATGAATTACGCAATGCATAACGCCACTGACCGGCATTGGCTTTACCCCATGGGGTCTGGTGCCACAGGGGGAAGGAGATACGCATCGTTTAGTCAACCAGTGAAATAGTGCAGGTGGTGCCCGCAATAAGGGTGACATCGGCTGGGACATCCAGCAGTTTGATTCTTACCGGAACCCGTTGGGCCAGCCGTACCCAAGGAACATTAGGTTTTACATCTACCAATAAGTCACCGCTGCTATCAACACTTTGGTCATAAATAGCACGACCAATACTTTCGACTACGCCGCGTAAAGGAATGTTGCCATTATACAAAACAATCTTGGCTTTATTACCTTCTCTAATATGTTTCAACTTGGTTTCTTCGAAATAGCCCATCACATAGAATGAATTGGTATCGATTAGCGCGACTAATGGTATGCCGGCGGTAGCATAGTTACCCACCCGTGTTTGCAAGTTGGTTATATAACCATCGGTCGGCGCATAAATACGGGTTTTGCTGAGATTCCATTTCGCTTGTTCGACATTCGCCACCGCGCCCTGGTAGGCCGCTTTCATGCTATCGGCGGTTAAGTTGGCAATGTCGAGATCTTCACCAGAAATGATGTTTTTCGGTAAATTTCGCCGACGTTCTGCTTCATGATTCGCTTTAGCCAGGTCAGCTTGCNCCTTCACTAAAGCGGCTTGCGCGTTATCCAGTGCCAGTTGGTAGGGTTGTGGGTCAATCACAAATAATAAGCTACCCGAGCTTACCAACTGGTTATCATGAACTACTATTTTAACCAGTCGGCCCGACACTTCCGGGGTGATGCTGACCAATTCAGCCCGGACTTTACCATCGCGAGTCCAGGGTGATTGCATGTAGTAGTTCCACATCCACCAACCCGCACAAAGTGCGAGAGCGAAGACAATGACAGAGGAGAAATATTTAAGAGACTGATGATTCATATCAATTTACCAACTGGCTAATATCCATAAAGAAACGCTGACCGCAATGACAAAAATTGACAGATCCATTAATATTGGATGCCAGATGTCACCAGAGTAGATCCAATTCCGTAGGACATGATGGATCAATAGCCAAAACACCAAACCTAGCATAACCGCCTTAAACATCGGCGGGAAATAGATTGAGGCACCTATAACCAAGTCTGTAAGAGGTGCGTTTATGGGTAACACTGATACATACATAAGGTTAATCCTTAATAGGTATTTTTAGCCAAAACATCATTTTTTCTAAAGGATTCGCCGTATTTATTGCTATTACCCTAGCATCGACGGTATATATACATTTGTGTTTTTAATGTTAATTACCCAAAATAGACGGGACTCTGGGAGTTATGCTAGCACGCTAATTAAAAGGAGGGGCAATTGGAATCGACATTAGGATCTGATTTAGCACGATTAGTTCGCGCTTGGCGCGCGCTTATCGACCATCGGTTGAAGCCGCTGGAGTTAACTCAAACGCATTGGGTTACCTTGCATAACATTAATCGTTTACCGCCTGAACAGTCACAAATTCAACTGGCAAAAGCGATTGGTATCGAACAACCATCACTGGTTAGAACCTTAGATCAACTGGAGGAGAAAGGTTTAATCACACGGCATACCTGCGCAAATGATCGTCGTGCGAAGAGGATAAAACTGACGGAGCAGTCTTCACCGATAATAGATACGGTTGATGGAGTCATATGTTCCACCCGTAAAGAAATTCTTGGGGGGATTTCAACAGATGAGATTGAATTGCTATCTGGTCTGATTAATAAGCTTGAGAGCAATATTAACCAATTACAAAGCAAGTAATAATAAAGATTTACGACTCTATTCACAGCAGAAAGAAATATTTTAGTAAAACAAGCCAGAGTTCATTACGAACTCTGGCTTTTACCTGAAGACAGTAATAGCAGAGTTATTAGCGTGGGCTAACGGTAACGGTGCTACCACTGCTCGCTAGCATCACGCGCTGACCGACGCTAAAGCGAGTTGGGCCTTGTTTTTGCACCACCAGAATGGTTGTGCCGTCATCTTTACGGACTTCAAGTTGCACGCCGTCGGTGCGGTTCATTGCGCCCTGAACACCTTGCCCTGCCATACCACCCGCAACAGCACCTGCTGCAGTTGCCAGGCTACGACCAGTGCCACCACCAACAGTATTACCAAGGAAACCACCCAGGACTGCACCGCCAATGGCACCCATAACATTGTTTTCATCGCCACCCTGAATAGTGACTGGGCGTACGGATAGTAGGGTACCGTAAGTTACAGTTTGTACTTGTCGGGCTTCGGATGCGCTGAAGACATCACCGGACAGGGTGCTATTATTGGCACAACCGGTCAGAGTAACCGCAGCGATAGCAACGGCGATTAGTGGCTTGATCATAAAAACTCCTATTAAAAATGCACAACCGTATTACGGTTCAGTATGCCAGGGATATCCAAATCCAGTCCATTGATGGCCCAGTATTTGCACAAGGCCGATATTTGCACAAAGTATGGCTTACCCAAATGTTTATTTCACTACTTACTTATTTTAACTTTCTGCTTAATTTTTCGACCACCATCGATGGGTACGCAGCTTAGCGGTTTATACTTCAACGAATATTAAACGGCAGTTTAACTTTCTTAAAGTAAGAAATATCACTGCGATAAATGAAAATGTCAGTAAGAGTGACTTTTATGTGACCTTTCCTACAAATAAAAAGTAGCGTTTAGGACAGGCTCCTATAGCGGTATACACTTTAAAAAGTATATCTTTTCAGGGTGTTAATTTTATTATTCTGACTTGGCTTGTGGAAAGTCTTATTGCTATTTTGTCCCTGAATGAGGGAATAAGGTCATTGCTATGAAATCAGGCCGTTTTATTGGAGTGATGTCAGGAACCAGTCTGGATGGGATTGATGTGGTGTTAGCTGCCATTGATGAGCGTATGGTAGCCCAGCAGGCCAGCTATAGTCATCCAATGCCGCTACAGCTGAAAAAAGATATCCTCGGCATGTGTCAGGGCCAGTCTACGACCTTGTCCGCAGTGGGTAAGCTTGATGCCCAACTGGGTATCTTGTTTGCGCAAGCGGTGCAGGGCTTACTGGCAAAAGAAGGCCTTAGCGCACAGGACATTACCGCCATTGGCTGTCATGGGCAAACGGTGTGGCATGAACCGCTCGGTGAACCGGCGTTTACAATACAATTAGGTGATAATAATCGTATTGCAGCGTTGACAAACATTGCTACTGTTGGGGATTTCCGCCGCCGTGATATGGCTTATGGCGGGCAAGGTGCACCTTTGGTACCCGCTTTCCACCATGCTTTACTAGCCCATGCCACCGAGCGGCGCATGATACTGAACATTGGCGGTATTGCTAATTTATCTATGCTATTACCCGATTTGCCGGTGCGGGGGTTTGATACCGGGCCTGGCAATATGTTGATGGATGCCTGGATCTGGCGTAATCGTGCCTTACCCTATGATAAAGATGCGTGCTGGGCACTGTCGGGGCAAGTTAATCAACCGCTGCTTGAGCTGATGTTCAGTGATCCCTATTTTGCCAAGCCTGCCCCAAAAAGTACCGGGCGCGAATATTTCAATGCCGGGTGGTTGGATAAGCAATTGGCGAAGGTGCCGGGGCTGAAGCCGGAAGATATTCAAGCAACGTTGGCAGAGTTAACCGCGCTATCAATCGCCGAGCAGGTGCAGTTGGCGGGGGGCTGTGAGCGGCTGTTGGTGTGTGGCGGCGGGGCGCGTAACCCGTTGCTGATGTCACGGATGTCAACCTTGTTACCGGGGACGGAGGTGTGCGTAACTGACAGTTTTGGTGTGAGTGGCGACGATATGGAGGCTCTGGCGTTTGCCTGGCTGGCATTTCGGACGTTGTCCGGTAAATCGGGTAATTTGCCATCGGTGACCGGAGCCAGTTGCGAAACCATTTTAGGAGCAGTCTATCCTGTATCGTCACGCTGAGGGTGTTAAGCTGCCATAGGGTACGGTGCCATATTCCATCAACGAGGACGACATAATGAAACACTTATTTGTTGCAACTTCAGTATTTGGCGTAACAGCAGTATTGATGTTGGCAGGATGCAGTCTGGTTCAACCTAAAAGTGAAACGTTGCATTATCAGTGTGGCACAACCCGGCTGACCGTTGCTCAGGACAACCGCCAAGATAAAGTCAATTTGGTGTTAGATGGTGAACAGTTGACCTTACCTCAGGTGCGTGCAGCTTCCGGCACTAAATATAGCGACGGCCACTATAGCTTCTGGTCGAAAGGAAATAGTGCTTTTGTTGAGCGTGATGGAAAAGTCATTATCAATGACTGTGTTTTGATCAAGTAATCAGGCCGTTGTCTGCTCTGAGTGATTGTGATTCTTGCTCTGCAAGGGCAGAATAATAGTCACTGCTTTCCTGCGCGTTACAGAGCTTATATGACTGACAAGAATGAATTTGATGTTGCAGATCTACGTCGTGAATATATTCGCGGCGGTTTGCGTCGCAGTGATTTAACCGAAAACCCACTGGACTTATTTGAACGTTGGTTAAAACAGGCCTGTGAAGCGCGTTTGCCTGATCCAACAGCTATGTGTGTGGCTACGGTAGCTGCCGATGGCCAACCTTATCAGCGCATTGTGCTGCTGAAGCATTATGATGATCAGGGCATGGTGTTCTATACCAATTTGGGCAGCCGCAAAGCGCAGCAACTGGCTGAAAATCCACATATTAGTCTGTTGTTCCCTTGGCATATGTTAGACCGGCAAGTCATTTTCCTCGGAACCGCAGAACGGCTTTCAACCCTTGAAGTGCTGAAGTATTTCAGTTCCCGCCCGAAAGATAGCCAGATTGGTGCCTGGGTTTCTCAACAATCATCGCGTATTTCTGCTCGTGGTGTATTGGAAAGTAAGTTCCTCGAGTTAAAGCAAAAATTCCAGCATGGTGACGTGCCGTTACCCAGTTTTTGGGGCGGATTCCGCGTTAAGTTTGACTCTGTGGAGTTTTGGCAGGGCGGTGAGCATCGCTTGCATGACCGTTTTATTTATCAACGGCAAGCAGATGCATGGAAAATTGACCGTTTAGCTCCTTGAGAACGATGAAATAATTGTGGTTAAGCCTAGCGCTCGTGTGACGGGCGCTTTATTCTATACCCTTCGTACTTGAAGCCGCAGGGGTGTTTTTACGTTCGTTACTCGGCCCACCCCTGAGTCTCGCCTCTGCGAGGCCACGGCAAGCAGATTTGTCACCCGAATCGCTTATTTCTTATTTGAGTAAGCTCAGTGGGATTTATTTGCTTGCTGCCTGGCTGCAACACCAAGTTCTTTGGGTATAAATCCTCTTTTCCTGGTAAAAGATAATTTTTGTAAAAGACAATTTTTTGTGAAAAACAATGGAGTCGTTGATGACCAGCAGCAACCTGATTAAACAATTGCAAGAGCGGGGCCTCGTTGCCCAGGTTACGGATGAAGACGCGTTAGCAGAGAGACTGGCGCAAGGGCCAATTTCACTGTATTGCGGTTTCGATCCTACCGCAGACAGCTTGCATTTGGGGCATCTGGTTCCGTTGTTGTGCCTGAAGCGTTTCCAACTGGCTGGGCATCGTCCCGTGGCGCTGGTCGGTGGCGCTACCGGTATGATTGGTGATCCAAGTTTCAAGGCCAGCGAACGCAAACTGAATACGGAAGATACGGTTAACGAATGGGTGGAGAAAATCCGCCGTCAGGTTTCGCCATTCCTCGATTTTGATTGCGGTGAAAACAGTGCTATTGCGGCCAATAACTACGATTGGTTTGGTGGCATGAATGTGCTGACCTTCCTGCGTGATATTGGCAAGCACTTCTCTGTTAATCAGATGATCAATAAGGAAGCGGTTAAGCAACGCCTGAATCGCGATGACAGTGGGATTTCGTTTACTGAGTTTTCCTATAACCTGTTACAAGCTTATGATTTCGCTTGCCTGAATAAAGCTCACGGTGTGGCGCTGCAAATCGGCGGCTCTGATCAGTGGGGTAATATTACCTCTGGTATTGATTTGACACGCCGCCTCCATCAGCAGCAAGTTTATGGCCTGACCGTGCCATTAATTACTAAAGCTGACGGCACTAAATTTGGTAAAACCGAAGGTGGTGCGGTATGGCTTGATCCGAAGAAGACCAGCCCTTACAAATTCTACCAGTTCTGGATTAACACCGCAGATGCCGATGTTTATCGTTTCCTGAAGTTCTTTACTTTCATGAGTATGGAAGAAATTAACGCGCTGGAAGAAGAAGATAAAAACAGCGGCAAAGCGCCACGTGCGCAGTATGTTCTGGCCGAAAATGTCACCGGCATGGTCCATGGTGCAGAAGGCCTTGCTGCCGCCAAACGTATTACCGCGAGCTTATTCTCCGGTGATTTAAATGAGATGACCGAAGCCGACTTTGCTCAGTTGGCACAAGATGGCATGCCGACAATTGAACTGGGCCGCGATGCTGATTTACAACAGGCATTGGTTAATGCTGAGTTGGTCCCTTCTCGTGGGCAGGCGCGTACTATGATTGGTTCTAATGCTGTCGCCATTAATGGTGAAAAGCAGGCAGACCCAGAATACATCTTTACCGATGCTGATCGCCTGTTTGGGCGCTATACCTTATTGCGTCGTGGCAAAAAACATTATTGCCTGATTAGCTGGCTATAAGAATGAAATAAGATAAGGGGCCGAAATGCCCCTTATTTTTTGGCTAATGTTTTGTTAGCTGATGTTTTATTCCGGTCAGCGCTGTATTACAAAGTGGGCATGGGTGCCCTTAACTTTAGGCCGTTCCAATGAAAAATATACTTTCGATTCAGTCTCATGTTGTTTTTGGCCATGCGGGTAATAGTGCTGCTGAATTTCCTATGCGCCGAATGGGGGTCAATGTTTGGCCGCTGAATACCGTCCAGTTTTCCAACCATACGCAATATGGTCACTGGACCGGTTGTGTGATGCCCGCCAGCCATTTGACTGAGATAGTACAAGGCATTGCCGATATTGATCGGCTGAAAGATTGTGATGCGGTATTAAGTGGTTATATCGGTTCACCCGAGCAGGGCGGTCATATTCTGGCTGCGGTTGCACGCGTAAAACAAGCCAATCCGAATGCCTGGTATTTTTGTGATCCGGTCATGGGGCATCCAGAGAAGGGCTGTATCGTCGCCCCAGGGGTGGCAGAGTTCTTCTGTAAAGAAGCCTTGCCTGCCAGCGATATCATTGCACCGAACCTGCTTGAACTGGAGCAGCTTAGTGGTGTGCGGGTTGAAAGTGTCGAACAGGCCGTTAAGGTTGCTCGTGATCTCTGCGCCCAAGGGCCAAAAGTTGTGTTAGTTAAGCACCTAAGCCGCGCCGGTTATCATGCTGACTGCTTTGAAATGTTATTAGTCACGGCCGATGAGGCATGGCATATCAGTCGTCCGCTGGTGGACTTTGGTGCCCGCCAACCGGTCGGTGTGGGTGATTTGACCAGTGGTTTATTGCTGGTGAACTTGCTGAAAGGTGAAGCACTGGATAAGGCACTGGAGCATGTTACTGCCGCTGTATATGAAGTGATGCTGAAAACTCAGGAGATGGGTGAGTATGAACTTCAGGTTGTCGCCGCTCAGGATGGAATTGTTAATCCCGTCAGTAAATTCTCTGCCATCAAGTTATAATCCCTGCTATACAGTGCCCCTTAATGGAGGGGCACTCTAATTAATCAAATGACTTATTTCTTAACGTCTTCTGCGGCTAATGCGTCTTTAACGGCTTGGCGTTCTGCTACACGGCCCATATATTTATCCAAATTACTGCGCTGGGTAATATCAAGTTTCAGCGCACTCGCCCAACGAGTGACAGTAAATAAATAGGCATCAGCCACGCTGAATTTTTTGCCTAACAGATAATCGTGTTGTGCTAATACGCTGTCTACATAACTGAATTGTTTATTCAGCCGCTCACGTGCGATCGTTTTATAGTCATCCGGTGTTTTCGGGTTAAACAGTGGGCTGAAACCTTTATGTAATTCAGTCGCAATGAAGTTTAGCCACTCAATGGCATGATAGCGGGAAAGAGTCCCTGATGGGGCAATCAGGTGGCGGTCTGGCACCATATCTGCCAGATATTGCACGATAGCAACACCCTCAGTGAGCAGGCTGCCATCATCCAGTACCAAGGCGGGTACCTGTCCTTTTGGGCTGATGCTTAAATAGTCTTCACCCGTTTCAGTTATTTTGGCCACCAGATCGACACTCTCAATACTAAAATCTAACCCTGCTTCACGTAATACAATATGTGGAGACAGAGAGCAGGCACCGGGTTTATAGAACAATTTCATCACAAACTCCTTAATCGATCACTGAAAGAAAAAAGCTTCCTTAATCCTAAGGCAGGCGGGGGAAAAATGCTGCTAGCGGTGTAATATAATTGTGCGGGAAATAAAATTAGTCGCAGAAATAAAGTGTTGTCCTACAGCAGTGAGTATCCACCGCTGTAGGTAATCCCTGTCTGTTATTATCAGGCAGTGGAAATCAGTTACCGTGGTGGGCGAGTGCTGATCGATGCGGACCAGCTAAAAGTGGTAGTACTTGGTGCGGTTTTTTTGGTTTTTCTTTCTACGCGGGTTAACTTGGCGACTTGTTCCCGAGCGTTCATGATTTTATCTATTGCTTCTTCTCTTACTTTATTCTGTTCTGAATTGGTTAAAGCCCTTCCTAAATTTATTCTGGCTCTATCGAGTTGCGTTTTGACGTCACGTTGCTCACTTTCGGTCATTTCTTTTAATGTTAGCCTTTTCATTTTTTTCGCCTTGTTTGCATCAGTCTTACTCAGTGTACAACCTTATCCTGCGTGTGGATGTAAGAGATTGCGATCTGGGCGACATTAATCACCATAAAAGCCTGATATTAGCCCCAGTCAAAGCTAATAAAGCGAGAACCAACGGAGTAACAGCCACCGCTCTCTGTACATGTTATCAGGAGCGGTGTTAACGAAGGGAATGTTTGGAGGTCATAATAGCCGTGAACCGTAACCCCACAGCAATACAGTCAGACCAAGGAGTAACTCTAATACCAGCACGCCGATGGCAAATGTGGAACCGGAGAAAATAAAACCTTCTTGTCGGTCAATATTTAAGAAGGTGGGGATCGCCAAATACATCAGGTAGCCTGCATAGCAGAGTGCAATGATGCCAACCAATAAGCACAACCAGATAATCGGGTAGAGGGCAACCACGCCACCTAAAAACATGGGCGTTGCGGCATAACCGGCGAATAAGGTACAGCTTTGCCAACTGGGCCGGCTCTCATAGCGGCGGGCCATCCAATAAATCACTCGTCCCATGAGAGCTACCGCCGCCAAAATCAAAACATAGAAAATAATGGCAAAATAGAGTGCGGTAAGGGGCGCCAGTTGTATTATCTGACCATCACCAAAGTTCCAGCCCACTTGTGTGGTGCCGATAAACGCGCAAATCACGGGAATGGCAGCCATTAAAAGGACGTGATGGGCATACAGGTGGCGGACACTTTCCCCCTCGCGTTTAATTTGCTGCAATTCCTGACTAGGACGGGTCAGAAGCCCCCATACATGGTTTATCATAAATCACCTCCTGGCCGGTTATTGACCGCAAATAACAGACGGGTTTCATTCTGATATCGCTCAAAATGGGGTTAACGCTGTGCGGTCTGTTATCAGTATAGTTTATTTTTTGCGCACAAATAATGTGACGAAGTTATCATTGATAAGGCGAGTGATATTCATCATCTCAGTAAATGTTTAAGATGAATCAGTGAATTAATCAGGTATTTTTAAACAGGAGCCGTTTATGGGTATTCAGGGAAATGATAGTCGAATTGACAACATAGAGTTTGCCGTCGGTGATATTGCCCGCTCGAAGGATTTCTATGGCAAGGTATTCAATTGGCGCTTTACTGACTATGGCCCAGGATATTGTGAGTTTACCGATGGCCGACTGACCGGCGGCTTCACCACCCTGAGTGACGTTCAGCCCAACGGTGGGCCGTTAATCATTCTGTATGCTGATGATCTTGAACAGACGCAAAAACGGTTGGAAGAAGCGGGAGCCTCTATTGTGCTGGCGATATTTACTTTCCCCGGCGGGCGTCGTTTCCACTTTACCGACCCGGATGGCTATCAGTTGGCGGTATGGTCTGATAAATAAGTATTGAATTTAGGACTTATTCTCGCCAAACGACAGGCTGTCTGAGTTTTACGTGGGAGTTGGCAGGATAAAGCACCTGGCACGCGTGCTTTATCCTGCCGGGCAATTATGCGGCGGTTACTGGGGTCGCTTTATTACTCTCTGTTGGTGCGAGAGTCATGCGATACAGTTTTGGTGCGGTGAGCATCATCAATACTGCGATAATGGCAGTGACAATACCAATCTGCATAAATACATGGCTATAGATTGCCAGTGATGCATGGGCATCAGTAATATCACTTGGCACCGCAGTTAATGCTGCAACTTTACCGGCGATCAGGGCTGCTGCTGCCGTCGTCAGGAACCATGAACCCATGATGAAGCCCATCAAGCGCTGAGGTACCAACTGCGCAACCATCGCCAGGCCCAGGCCCGAAATCATCAGTTCCCCGATACTTTGCAATGCGTAGCTCAGGATCAACCAGTTAACGGACACAATACCATGTTCGTTGGCGAAGCTGGCACCCCATGGTAGAACCAGGAAGGCCGCAGAGCAGAGCACCATACCGAAAGCAAACTTGTGTGGCATTGGCAGGCGGTCACCCATCTTATTATAGATAGCCGCCAGTATTGGGCTGGCTACCATGATCCAGAACGGGTTCAGCGCCTGATACTGTTCTGGTTCGAAGGTAATACCAAAGATTGAATGCTCAACGTTATGAATAGCAAAGAAGTTCAGCGACGTTGGCATTTGGCTATACAGCACAAAGAACACCACCGCTTCCAGCATCAGTAAGAATGCCACAATCATTCGGCGGCGGGCAGTGCCATGCAGAGAAAAGGTCTCTTTGGCAAAGATACAGATGATGCCCAGAGATACTAATGCCAACGCCCAACGTGCCACTATTTGGTTATGCAGCAACCAGCTTGACAGCGTGACCAGTGCAACCACACCCACCAATACCATCAGTAACTTTTTAATCTGTAGTGGTGCAAAGTCAGGTTTTGAACCTTGATTTTTTACCCATTTACGGCAGAACCAGAAGTTTACCAAGGTGATCAACATACCCACTACGCTCAGTGAGAATGCGACGCTCCAGCCATACTTCGCCGCTAACCATGGGGTGGCCAGCATAGAGAAGAATGAACCGATATTGACGGACATGTAGTACATGGTGAATGCGCCGTCTAAACGCGGATCATCTTTGTTATAGCATGTTGACAGCAGAGAGGAGGGGTTGGCTTTGAACAAACCATTACCAACCGCAATGGTCGCCATACCCAGATAAACCCAGAAAATGTCATGGCCCGAGTAGGCAATCATGGCATAACCGACTGCCAGCGTTAATGCACCAAGCACGATGACACGTTTGGCACCGAGCACCTTATCGCCTAACCAGCCACCGATGGCCACAAAGCCATAGACCAGTGCACTGAAGGATGAGAACAAGGTGATGGAGTCGGCTTCGCTCATCCCGAGCATTTTTACCAGATAGACGGCCATGATCCCTTGCAGGCCGTAATAACCAAAGCGCTCCCAAAGCTCGATAGAGAAGATCAGGTAAAATGCTTTTGGTTGTTTGAAAGCATTCATACTGATGCTTTCGGGTTGCTCACTGTTGGGTGGCTGTTGACTGTTGTTTGCTGTTGACACGGGGACCTCTGTTTTTCACTACCGACCATAAATGGTGGGAGAGACAAAAGTGAATGCGCGAATCGGCATCCTTTTGCATTGTTATAAGATGTTTAGCGGCGGTTAATGTTCACTATCTTTGTCAACGAGACAAGGCTTTTGCAATATTCTGTTACATATATCTCAGGCAGGGCTATGCGACCATGTTACAAATGTTATGCAGTATTAACGTTTATGTTTTAGCTGTTTGACGATTTTTTGTTTTGATTAAAAGCTGAACTGATTTTATTTGGTGATATATTCTGCTATTTGATTGGTTAATGGTTTATATGGTCATATGTGAGTGAATAAACAATTCAATATTGTGGTTATTGTGAATAATCTGAAATTATCCAAATTTCGTTCAAATGTTAATCAGTAAAATGCCTGAGTTGAAAGATGAAATGGGATCTGGATCAGATAGCTGTGTAAATTTTTCGCGCGAAAAAGGCCAGCACGGCAAAACATGCCACAAAGGGACGATGGTATACTGGATAGAATCATGACAATCTGAGTATCTGTATGGATATCAAGCAACTGGTCTATCTCTGTAATCTGGAGCGCGAGCGCCATTTTGGTCGTGCGGCTGAGGCCAGCTTTGTCAGCCAGCCAACATTGTCGATGCGTCTGAAAAACCTGGAGCGGGAACTGGGGGTGGCACTGATAAACCGGGGTAATAATTTCGAAGGATTTACCGCCGAAGGTGAGCGCGTATTAGCCTGGGCCAGAGAGATTGTCTCTGTCTATCAAGGGCTAAAGTTAGAGGTGGAGTCCCTTAAACATGGTTTAAACGGCACGCTGCGTATTGGTGTAGTACCACAATGCAGTATCTCGTTGGCACTATTACTTAAAAGTGCCAGTGAACGCTATCCCCACCTGGATTACCGTGTTTCAGTGTTAAGTGCTGACCAATTACTGGAAGCTTTAACCGGTCACTCGGTCGATGTGGGCATTGGTTTTTTTGAATTGACCACCTTGAATGAGCTGCATTTTCAGGTACAACCGCTAGTTGACGGGGGCATTGACCTGGTGTTTCACCCCGGACATTTCCCTGATTTGATCGGGACTGAGCCGCTGACACTGACCCAAGTGGCACAACTGCCGCTCTGCCTGGCTGAACCCAGCCGTTACTTCCGCCGTTATCTGGATAACAGTTTTCGTGATGCCGGTCTGTCGCTGCATGTGCGGCTGGAAAGCACTTCTATCTTTCAGTTATTACAAGGCATCTTTGTCGGTTTAGGTTGTGGCTTGTTCCCGCAGGGCAGTCTACTTGAGGATATGTCACCCGACCTGCAACGGCGGCCGGTGGATATTGAGAAGATGAGTCGGCATGCTGCTGTCGTGGTGGCTGAACCAGGGCGAGTTACACCGCTGGCCCAGCACTTTTT
Organism: Yersinia sp. 2542 StPb PI; assembly: GCF_048593855.1. Classification (NCBI taxonomy): domain Bacteria; kingdom Pseudomonadati; phylum Pseudomonadota; class Gammaproteobacteria; order Enterobacterales; family Yersiniaceae; genus Yersinia; species Yersinia sp. 2542 StPb PI. The sequence continues at coordinate 1,519 of NZ_JAZGQA010000065.1, read as the reverse complement.
TGATGTCGCTAAAGTGTGGTTGGCTACCCACTAAAACACTGCAATCCGCAATTGCGGGCGAGTATCAAACAGCTTGCCCCAGCGTTTGTCTTAACCGGTTGGTCCATCCGGCTGCGGCGGTGTCGAAGATGATACGCACCAGTTGCTGATTACTGACACCCAGAGCTAACAATGGACTGATATGTTGATGACTAAAGCGTTCTGGCGCGCGAGTCAGCTCGGCTGCGGCATAGATAAGCCAGTGGATAATCTGCTCATCAGATTGAGTCGCCAAAGCGTTATCAATCCCCGCGTCAAGTGCCGTTATCAATGTGGTGTTAGGGGTTAATTGCTGCAATTGGTGTTTATGGATAGCCAGACAGTAGCGACTGCCATTGATGCGCGCAGTCACCAACGCCACCAATGCCAGCCAATCAGGTGGCAGCAACAGAGGATAATGTTGCCGGGTGATAATGGTGCGGTACGCGAGCAGACTTTGTTGATGATGTTGCAGCAACTCACTGAGGGTTATCTCTGTTTCATCTGACGATGGCTCAGATGAAATGATCTCTGAGGGTAACCAACCTTGCCATTGCGCTACAGATGACGCTATCAAGCCTGCGGGAGCATCTTCCATGCGCGGAAAACCGGGCAATATTACCGTAGGATATCCAGCGAGTGCACCAAGGGCTGCCACTACTCTGGCTTGATAACTAACAAAACCAATAATCTGCGATAAAACGATAATATCTGTAGCGGTTAAACCTACATCAGCGAGTTGTTGCAAAGCATGCTTATCAATTAATGTCGGCTGACTGGCCAGTTGACGGGCATATTGGGTTATCTGTGTCAGTCGCATATTACTTTCCCGCGATGCGTCCGGGCTGGAAAGTGGCGTCAGGCGGGCGGCATAATGGCTGCACAACCGTTGAACCCCGGTAACTTGTGCCACCGTCAGCGCGGTACTTAAGCGGTCATACAGTGAAAATGTGTGGTCTCGGTTCAGCTCGACAGTGAGCGGGAAAAGTGCCTGATACATTGCATCTGAGGCAGACAAAATCGCGGCATGCTGGCGTAACGGGTCATCTAATCGGGCGGGAATAGTGTCGGCTAAGCCAAGCAAAAAGATACCCTGTTCAATGCTGTTCTCATTTGTCAGCAGATTATCGCCATTACAACTATTAGCACTGTAACTCTCGTCGGTGACGGGGGCGGCGTAGATCTCCGGGTTACCGCTGCGTTGAGTTTCATGATACCAATGGGCATTATCCTGTTGTCGAAATTGCACCATGATGACCTCCGTTAGGGACAGCAACGCGCCCAGGTTAACGATAAAGAGGTTGTAAGCACCGTTTGGCTATAAACCGGGAGCGAGTCAGTGACAAGGGTAGGTAGTGCGGTATCGGACCGGGAGCATAGCAAAGTAGTCGGTATCAACATCGGCAAGATATCCTGTTGTTTTATGGAATGAACACAGTGGATATCATTACTGATTGAGTTTGCGAGATAAAATAATGTTAAACCATAATCCATAACTAAA
>NZ_JAZGQA010000064.1:0-22988 GCF_048593855.1 Yersinia sp. 2542 StPb PI | reverse complement strand
CAGCGCTTTCCCATATTTCTTGTAATATTTCAGAGATCAAATCTTTATCTGTTTTGGCACCGCCTAAAACGGAAAGATTATTTGCTCCGGCATAACGTACTTGTACTGCGGTGGTGGTGTCCGGGAATTTGGTGTTGAGTCTTTTACTCAATTCATGGGTTAGTGCTTCGATAGCACCTGCGGGTAACGGGTTTTTTTTATCAATACTCACTTCAACACGCATATTTGGCCCTCCGAATATTTATACTGGTTATTTATACAGTACAAATATTCAGGTTGCAAGTGACTGATATAAAAATCGTCGCTGTAAAGGGTTAGCCCCTACAGCGGCGGTTATCAGCTTTTAACTGACCAATTGATAGTCTGACCGGCCAGGAAAGGAATCACCGATTCATCCCCTAATGGGATCTCTTCTGGTTGTTGGAAGGGGGCCTTAACCAATTCAACAATGTCTTCGTTAATCGGCAAACCATAGAAGCGTGGACCATTTAATGAACAGAATGCTTCAAGATGCTGTAGCGCATTCATCTCTTCAAACACAGTAGCATAAGCTGGTAGCGCTGATGGTGCGTTGAACACGCCAGCACAGCCACAGGATGACTCCTTACGATGTTTGGTATGGGGAGCGGAATCGGTTCCGAGGAAGAAACGGTCTGAACCACTGGCAACGGCCTGGCGCAATGCTTCTTGATGCGTGCTGCGTTTCAATATTGGCAGACAGAACAAGTGGGGGCGAATACCACCGACCAGCATGTGATTGCGGTTAAACATCAGATGCTGCGGGGTGATAGTTGCACCAAGGAAACGATTGCCTGCCAGCACGTAATCGGCCGCATCTTTGGTGGTTATGTGCTCGAAGACAATCTTCAATTCAGGGAATTGGCGACGTATCGGTTCCAGAATCTGTTCAATAAAGAGTGCTTCGCGATCAAAAATATCAACGGCAGCTTCTGTTACTTCACCGTGGATCAGCAGCGGCATACCTATCTTTTGCATTTGCTCAAACAACGGGTATATCGCCGGGATATCGGATACACCATGATTTGAGTTGGTCGTAGCATTCGCTGGATACAGTTTTGCCGCAGTAAATACGCCTTGCTCAAAGCCGATGGTCAGTTCTTTGACATCAAGTGTATTGGTCAGATAACAGGTCATCAATGGCGTGAAGTTATGCCCGGCAGGTACTGCGGCTAAAATTCGTTCCCGATAAGCGATAGCACTGGCAACAGTCGTAATTGGTGGAGCCAGATTGGGCATGACAATGGCCCGGGCGAACACCTCGGAGGTATAGGGCAGCACGGTACTGAGCATTTCGTCATCACGTAAGTGAATATGCCAGTCATCCGGGCGGCGAATTTTCAGGGTTTGGGGTTGTGCAGTCATTCAACTAGCTCCGCAGTCATGATGAGATATTGGGGTTTTTATACTGTTTCCGGCGGGGTCTAAGGATAAGCGGAAAGTGCGCAGGATGCATCTGATTGTTAGGGTTAAGTTGAAAACAAGGCAAAAAGGGCATCTTATAGAGGGGCTCGGGATAAAATTACCCGTTAGGGTGAGCTATTGATTAGCAGTAAAATACGCTAATTGAATGTACAGCATGGGAGAATAACTATGGAAGTCCGTGTCATCGCCAGTTTAGTGGCAAAACCTGAATTTATTGATGCAGTAAAAGAAGCGGTTCATTTGGTAATAGAACCGAGTCGTGAGGAGAAGGGGAATCTGCAATATGATCTCCATGCCGAAAGCGACCAGAAAGGTTCTTTTGTGTTTTTCGAACGCTGGGCATCTGATGATGCATTGGAAAAACATAATAAAACCGAGCACTTCAAAGCGTTTGTCAAAGCTGTTGAAGGCAAACTGGAAAACCTCGAAATAAAGAAACTGAAACAGATAGCCTGAGAGTGATCTCTGGTTAAAGATATCACCAATATAAAAAACCCGCCTGATGGCGGGTTTTGTCTTTGCAATGTCTGGTCGGAATAATATTACATTTATTCGACAGATTGCGGTTTTGTTGCCGGCGCGGTTGCCTGAGTTGCCGCCGCATGGCCACCAGCAGAACCTTTACCTGCAAAATCAAAGACTGGACGTTCCCACTGACCTTTAGTCGGTGACTCTGGCGCGTAATCCGGTGCCGGTGCTTTGGTCATCGGTGCTGAAGCGTAATGTTTGAACACCACACCTTCAGGATGAGCGATAGCCGATTGTTGTGGCACAACAGCAACAGGAGCCTCAACCACAACCGTGTCACTTACACTAGCTTCGACAGCGGTTTCTTCAATCAGCGGTTCTTCAATTGTCGATGTTTCAACAACGACTTCGGTCACTGCCTGTGTTTCAGCTACAGCGTCTTCCACCACAGTTTCAGCTACAACCGCGTCTTCCGCCGGTGTTTCAACAATAGTTGTTTCAACAGCAGCAGTTTCAGCAACAATGGTTTCTTCCACCACCGCTTCTTCAGCAGTTGTATCCTCAATTACCGTTTCCTGAACCACAGGTTGAGCGGTAGTTTCCGCAACGCCAGTTTCTTCAACGTCGGATACTGCTTCAACCGCTGCGGTAGTTTCAGCTTGCACCACCTCAGCGACAGCTTCAACGGTTGGTTCTACAGCAGTTGGCTCAACGGCAACAGGTTCTACAACCACTGGCACGACAACAGGAGCACGGCCAGGAACGGCTGCGGCTGAAGATGAAGAACCACCTGGTTTATGTTGCGCAGCAGGTGTCGGAGTGACAGTTTCAGTCACGGCGACGACGACAGGTGCGGCAACAACTGGGGCTGCTACAATCACGGCCGGAATATTAACCGGAGTCTCTACTGCGGCAACTGCTATTGGCAATGGTTGTTCAACCGGGTTTTCTACAAAAGCAGGTTCAACTGTTTGAGCTACCGGATAACGGACCCACACTTTGCCTGAAGCCATTTCTGGTGAGGCGAAAGCGCCGGCCAGTGGCATAGCAGATTGTGTCGGGTAACGCTCATCACGATAGCGACGGCGACGCTGGCCACTGACGCGCAGATGACGAGGTGAGCGGCGTGAACGACGTGGCATACCATTTTCATTATTGGCATTGCTAACGTGAGTAGCTTCATCATCCGCTTGAACAGTAGTTTGTGGCAGTAATTTCACTTCTTCCTGCACAACTGGCGCTGCAATGCTTGCTACCGGTGCACTAACAGGATTTTCCTGGGCTGCATTTTCCAGCACATTCAGCTCATCATTGGCAGATTGAATACGGACTTTCTGATTCAATTGGCGGCGTTGACGACGCTGCATAACCTGTTGGCGTTCTTCTTGCTCAGGTTGCACATCTTCGACCACAACACTGACGGCGGCGATTTCTGCTTTGACTTCCTGTGGTGCCTGACGTTTATCATCCTGGCGACGGCGCTGACGATCACCGCGACGCTGTGGTTGCTGCTCGTCACGTGGCGCTTTATCCGTTTCAACAACGTCAGTTTGTGCTTGCGGCGCAGCAGTTTGCGCAACTGGACGCTTGTTGCGACGCTGATCTTCACGACCTTCGCGGTTCGCATTGTCACGACCACTGTTGTCACGGCTATTGCTATCACGGCCACTGTTGTCACGTGTGCTGTTATCACGGCCTTCACGTGGTGTACGGTCGCCTCTCTCTTTGCGGCCATTGTTCTGGCGACGAGGATTACGACGATCATTACGGCGGTTTTCGGTGGTTTCGGTTTTCTCGACCTCTACCGGTTTAACTTCTTCTTCCGATGTGCCGAATATACCTTTTAGGCCACTGAACAAACGGCTAAAGAAGCCAGGCTGTTCTGACGTAGCAGCAGATGCGGTTACTTGCGGTGCAACGCTTGGTTTAGCACTGACGCTAGCAGGTGCGGCTTCCGGTGGTACTTCGGTTGGCAGAGAGAAAGTCGCCAACGCTGGTTGTTCTGGGCGTTTACGCTCAATCGTTGCTTCTTCTAACGGCTGCGCCATTTCTGCTTCATGCAGTTGTGGTAGCAGGTAGCTGAGAGAAGGAACCTCTTCGCCTTTACGGACCCGAAGAACAGAATAGTGCGGTGTTTGCATCTGATCGTTTGGCACGATCACCGCACGTACACCACCTTGACGTTTTTCAATGGCGTTGACTGATTCACGTTTTTCGTTGAGCAGATACGACGCAATCTGTACCGGTACAATGGCGTGAACTTCATGGGTATTTTCTTTCAGCGCTTCTTCTTCAATCAGACGCAGAATAGAAAGTGACAGTGATTCGTTGTCACGAACGGTACCGGTACCGCTACAGCGTGGGCACACGTGGTGGCTTGACTCACCCAGTGACGGGCTAAGACGCTGACGGGACATTTCCAGCAAGCCGAAGCGAGAGATTCGGCCAATCTGGATACGGGCACGGTCTTGGCGAACGGCATCACGCAGGCGGTTTTCAACTTCACGCTGATGGCGCACTGGTGTCATATCGATGAAGTCGATAACAATCAGACCACCGAGGTCACGCAAACGTAACTGGCGGGCAATCTCATCAGCGGCTTCAAGGTTGGTGTTAAACGCGGTTTCTTCGATATCGCCACCACGTGTTGCACGCGCGGAGTTGATATCAATTGCCGTCAGGGCTTCGGTGGTATCAATAACGATAGAACCGCCGGAAGGCAGACGCACTTCACGCTGGAACGCTGACTCAATCTGAGACTCAATTTGGTAGTGGCTGAATAAGGGGATTTCACCACTATACAATTTGATTTTGCTACTGAAATCCGGGCGACCCAGAGCGGCGATATGCTCTTTTGCCAGTTCGAGAACTTTAGGGTTATCGATCAGGATCTCGCCGATATCCGGGCGCAAATAATCACGGAAAGCGCGGACAATTACGTTACTTTCCTGATGGATTAAGAATGGCGCAGGGCGACCTTCAGCGGCTTTTTTAATCGCATCCCAATGCTTGAGGCGGAATGACAAGTCCCATTGCAGTGCATCAGCAGATTTGCCAACACCAGCAGTACGGACAATCAGACCCATGCCATCAGGCAATTGTAGGGAGGATAGGGCTTCTTTCAGTTCGGTGCGGTCATCACCCTCAATGCGACGGGAGATACCACCGGCACGTGGGTTGTTCGGCATCAGAACCAAATAACTGCCTGCCAGGCTGATGAAAGTTGTTAGTGCGGCACCTTTATTGCCACGTTCTTCTTTATCAACCTGAACGATAACTTCTTGGCCTTCGCGCAGCACATCTTTGATGTTTGGGCGGCCATGAGAGGAATAATTACTAGGGAAATATTCGCGAGAAATTTCTTTTAGTGGGAGGAAACCATGACGTTCAGCGCCGTAATCAACAAAAGCGGCTTCCAGACTGGGTTCGATTCGGGTGATTTTGCCTTTGTAAATATTCGCTTTTTTCTGTTCATGACCTGGGCTTTCAATATCCAAATCATACAGCCGCTGTCCATCTACAAGGGCAACACGCAACTCTTCTTGCTGAGTTGCGTTAATCAACATTCTTTTCATCTTTAACTTACTCGTTATTTTTACATTGGCGTTAGAACTGCGGGCAAAATAACCTCTATGGCCGGGTAAACCGATGACCCCGAGTCTTCTAGCAAAGCCGTCAACCTCACGGTTGTCGCCTGCATAGGGGCGCATTATTTCGGTAAGCCTGTGTTTCTTTCTGAAAAACAGCGCTTTTATATAAAGGGGCGCTTCTGAATATAAGACAACAGAGCAGACCCACTTGCCGGCCAAGCTGCAACCCGCAGCCCGCTAATTGCTTGATTTCACATTACGTCTTACGCCATTGCTGCGTTTTTGTGTGATCAGGCAAAGTTTATTATTCCACAAGTCTCTTGGTCTAACGAGAATCAACGCAGAATTAGTGACATTATTCCATTGCTGACACTGATATAGCAAGATGACTTTACCTGTCTACGTAAAGATTCTTTTACTGTTTTCACAGCGTTGGCGGCTATCGTTGTCTTATTAAACAATAAATGCGCGCAAACGTTATCTTTAAATAGCCAGACTGACAGTTAAGCACAGAAAAAGGGGTGGCGCTAATTCCTCGGTGTATTTAGAATCGCGCACCATGAAAACGAATAATCCAGTAGTACAATTAATCACCATTTCTGCCGACGAAGCCGGTCAGCGGATCGATAACTTTTTGCTCACTAAATTGAAAGGTGTGCCAAAGAGTATGATCTACCGCATCGTGCGCAAAGGTGAGGTTCGCGTTAATAAAGGGCGCATTAAGCCAGAATATAAACTGGTTGACGGGGATGTGGTCCGGGTACCGCCAGTGCGCGTCGCTGAGCGCGAAGAGGTTCAGGTCTCTGCCAAACTTGATAAAGTTGCGGCGTTGGCCGACTGTATTTTATTTGAAGATGACTATTTGTTGGTGTTGAACAAGCCTTCTGGCACGGCGGTTCATGGTGGCAGTGGTTTGAGTTTTGGTGTTATTGAAGCCTTACGTGCATTGCGCCCCGAAGCCCGCTTCCTTGAATTGGTTCATCGCCTTGACCGTGATACCTCTGGTGTCTTATTGGTAGCGAAAAAACGCTCTGCGCTGCGTTCTTTGCATGAGCAACTGCGGTTAAAAGGGATGCAGAAAGACTATTTGGCATTGGTTCGTGGTCAATGGCAATCTCACTGTAAAGCGGTGCAGGCACCTTTGTTGAAGAATATTATACAAAGTGGCGAGCGAGTGGTGAAAGTCAGCAGCGAGGGCAAACCGTCAGAAACGCGTTTTAAAGTTGAAGAGCGCTTTGAGCATGCAACGCTGGTCAAGGCCAGCCCGATTACTGGTCGTACTCACCAGATCCGCGTACATGCGCTCCATGCGGGTCACCCGATTGCTTTTGATGATCGCTATGGCGACCGTGAATTTGATCAACAATTGCAAGGAACCGGGCTGCATCGTTTATTCCTGCATGCGGCGGCATTACGTTTTGAGCATCCCAATAGCGGTGAAACTATGCGCATTGAAGCGCCACTGGATAATCAGCTACGCCACTGTTTGTTGATATTACGAAAGAAAGCAGCAGAAAAATAAATTGCCGCAATAAATAATTGAAGCAACAGGGCGCAAGTATCAATTGCGCCCTGTTTTGTTATTCAGTATTTACAGGAGCGGATTTACTCCCTGCTCAATCAGCATCTCGGTGAGGGCGATTAACGGCAGACCGATGAGTGTATTCGGGTCGCGCCCTGATAATTTATCAAATAGGGTAATACCCAATCCCTCACTTTTAAAACTGCCGGCACAATCCCATGGTTGCTCTCGCGTCAAATAACCGTCTATTTCTGCTTCACTTAGCGTTCGAAAATAAACGTCAAAAGTTTCGCACAGGCAGTTAATGCTGTTGGTTGCTGTATTCAATAGGGCCAGACCGGTATAAAAAGTGACACATTGTCCACTGGCCTGCTGCAATTGCTTCATTGCGTTTGCATAATTGTGGGGTTTCCCGACGATTAATCCGTCAATGACACAGACCTGATCAGAGCCGATTATCAGATGTTGTGGAAAATCTCCCGCCAGTGCCTGCGCTTTTGCACTCGCTAACCGCTGCACTAGCGCGCTGGCTTCTTCACCTGTCAGTGGGCTTTCATCGGTTTGTGGTGCCGCAGTAACAAAAGGTAATTGCAGCTTTTCCAGCAAAGTCCGACGATATGATGAGGTTGAAGCAAGAACCAGTTGCAGCATAATATTTTCCATAAACCGTAGCGTAATTTAATCAGGCATTTTAAACTGTCTGCCGCTTCGGAAGCGAATATTGGTGAAAGGTGCAGTAAAAAGGCCTTTTTCTTTGACTCTATGTCGTTACAAAGTTAATATGCGCGCCCTATGCAAAAGGTAAAATTACCCCTGACCATTGATGCGGTTCGTACCGCTCAGAAACGTTTAGATTACGCAGGTATCTATTCTCCTGAGCAGGTTACACGTGTAGCCGATTCAGTGGTAAGTGTGGACAGCGATGTCGTGGCCTCATTATCGTTTAATATCGATAATCAGCGCCTGGCGGTTATTACAGGTCACGCGGACGTCGATGTAACATTGATGTGTCAGCGCTGTAGTAACACGTTTGCACAACATGTTCATACAACGTATTGTTTTAGCCCGGTCGTCAATGATGAGCAGGCTGAAGCATTACCGGAAGCGTACGAGCCGATCGAAGTCGACGAATTTGGCGAAGTTGATCTGCTGGCTATGATTGAAGACGAAATTATTCTTTCACTGCCTGTCGTTCCGGTACATGATTCTGAACACTGTGAAGTGTCCGAGGCGGACATGGTATTTGGTAAACTGCCTGAAGAGGTGGAGAAACCGAATCCATTTGCCGTATTAGCCAGTTTAAAGAAAGTAATTAAGGAGTAAGGTCAATGGCCGTACAACAGAACAAACCAACTCGTTCCAAACGTGGCATGCGCCGTTCACACGATGCGCTGACCACTGCCACTCTGTCTGTGGACAAAACTTCCGGTGAAACTCACCTGCGTCACCACATCACAGCCGACGGTTTCTACCGTGGCCGCAAGGTTATCGGCTGAGTAGTACTTGCTAATCTTTAGCAAGGCGATACCTTGACTTGTCTAACCCTAGCGTTAGATGCAATGGGTGGGGATTTCGGTCCCCACGTCACAGTGCCTGCTTCATTGCAGGCACTGGCCTCTAATCCACGGCTTAAACTCCTGCTGGTCGGGAATCCCGACACCATCACTCCGTTACTTGTTAATGCCGATCCTTTGTTGCTGGCGAGGTTACAGGTCATCCCTGCTGAGCATGTTATTGCCAGCGATGCTAAACCCTCACAAGCTATTCGTGCCAGTCGTGGTACCTCGATGCGCATAGCGCTGGAGTTGGTCAAAAACGGTGACGCGGCAGCCTGTGTGAGTGCAGGGAATACAGGAGCATTGATGGGGCTGGCGAAGATGATGATTAAGCCACTAGATGGAATAGAGCGCCCGGCGTTAATGACTGTCATCCCAAACCAGCAACGCAGCAAGACGGTGGTGCTGGATTTAGGGGCTAACGTTGAATGTGATAGTACAATGTTGGTGCAGTTTGCTGTCATGGGGTCGGTGATGGCAGAAGAAGTTGTCGGTATTACCAACCCGCGTGTTGCTTTGCTCAATATCGGCGAAGAGGAAACCAAGGGGTTAGATAATATCCGCGAAGCCGCCGCAGTATTAAGAAATACACCGGCGATCAACTATATTGGTTATCTGGAAGGCAATGATTTGCTTACGGGTAAGACCGATGTGATGGTTTGTGACGGCTTCGTGGGTAACGTCACTCTAAAGACCATGGAAGGTGTGATAAGAATGTTCTTGTCACTGCTCAAATCATCGGGCGAAGGCAGTAAACAGTCCTGGTGGCTTAAACTCATTGGGCGCTGGCTGCAAAAACGTGTGGCAAAACGGTTCGGTCATTTGAACCCCGACCAGTATAATGGTGCATGTCTGTTAGGATTGCGGGGCATTGTAATCAAGAGTCATGGCGCGGCGAATCAACGTGCATTCGCAGTCGCAATCGAACAGGCGGTGCAGGCGGTGCAGCGGCAAGTCCCTCAACGGATAGCCGCGCGCCTTGAAGCGGTATTACCCAAGAGTGACTGATCGTACATGTATACTAAGATTCTCGGTACGGGGAGTTATCTGCCCGTACAAGTGCGCAGCAATGCTGATTTAGAAAAAATGGTGGATACGTCGGACGAGTGGATTGTCACCCGTACAGGTATTCGTGAGCGGCGTATTGCCGGCCTGGATGAAACAGTCGCGACCATGGGTTTCCATGCGGCTGAAAAAGCACTGGAGATGTCTGGGGTTAGTAAGGACCAGATTGGGCTGATTATTGTTGCTACCACCTCTTCAAGCCATGCTTTCCCAAGCTCGGCCTGTCAGGTACAGCAAATGCTGGGTATTAAAGATGCAGCCTCTTTCGATTTGGCAGCAGCCTGTGCGGGCTTTACCTATGCGCTGAGTGTGGCTGACCAATATGTGAAAAGTGGTGCGGTTAAGCATGCCATCGTGATTGGCTCCGATATGTTATCGCGCGCGCTGGACCCAGAAGACCGCGGTACGATTATTCTGTTTGGTGATGGTGCAGGTGCTGTGGTATTAGGCGCATCTGAACAGCCTGGCATACTGTCTACCCATTTGCATGCCGACGGCAGCTATGGGCAGTTGCTGGCATTGCCGTACCAAGACCGCCAAAAACAAGAGCAACCAGCCTATGTCACCATGGCCGGTAATGAAGTATTTAAAGTTGCGGTGACTGAGCTTGCCCACATTGTGGACGAGACATTGCAGGCCAACAATCTGGAGCGCAGTGCGCTGGATTGGTTAGTGCCGCATCAGGCTAACCTGCGTATTATTACCGCAACGGCGAAGAAGTTAGGCATGGGGATGGATAGAGTGGTGATAACTCTTGATCGCCATGGCAACACCTCTGCGGCATCTGTCCCTGCGGCGCTGGATGAAGCGGTGCGTGATGGGCGTATTCAACGTGGGCAGTTAGTGCTGCTGGAAGCGTTTGGCGGTGGCTTTACCTGGGGCTCTGCGCTGGTTCGCTTTTGATTTAACAGTACCTTTTTTGGTTTAACAGGACTTTTTTGATTCAACAGGAAAGAAAATGTCGAAATTTGCAATGGTATTTCCAGGCCAGGGTTCTCAATCCCTTGGCATGCTGGCCGATTTGGCCGCACAATTTCCGATAGTTGAAGCGACTTTCAGTGAAGCGTCGTCGGTACTGGGTTACTCCCTTTGGCAGCTAGTGCAGCAAGGCCCGGCAGATGAATTGAATAAAACGTGGCAGACACAACCGGCATTGCTGGCGGCATCTGTTGCAATTTGGCGTGTCTGGCAACATCAAGGCGGCAAGCTGCCGACAATGATGGCAGGTCATAGCTTGGGTGAATACTCAGCGCTGGTTTGCGCGGGTGTGATTGATTTCAAACAGGCGATCACTCTGGTTGAATTGCGCGGCAAACTGATGCAAGAAGCGGTACCAGCAGGCACCGGCGCAATGTACGCCATCATAGGTCTGGATAATGAATCCATTGCTAAAGCCTGTGAAGAATCAGCACAAGGACAGGTTGTTTCGCCTGTCAATTTTAACTCGCCAGGCCAGGTGGTGATTGCCGGCAACAAAGAAGCGGTAGAACGCGCAGGGGTTGCTTGTAAAGCGGCCGGAGCCAAGCGCGCCTTGCCTTTACCGGTCAGTGTGCCATCTCATTGTGCGTTAATGAAGCCGGCGGCTGATAAGTTAGCCGTAGCACTGGAAAACATTGAATTCCAGGCGCCATTGTTCCCGGTTGTCAATAATGTTGATGTGAAAACGGAAGTGTCACCAGAGGCTATCCGTAGTGCGCTGGTGCGCCAACTCTACAACCCGGTACGTTGGACTGAGAGTGTTGAATTTATGGCAGCAGAAGGTATTGAGCTGCTGTTAGAAGTTGGGCCAGGTAAAGTCTTGACTGGCTTGACCAAGCGTATCGTGGATACTTTAACCGCAGCACCGGTAAACGATGTTGCTACATTGACCAGCGCGCTTGAAAACTAAGAAAGAGGATAACATGAGCTTCGAAGGAAAAATTGCGCTGGTAACCGGCGCGAGCCGTGGGATTGGCCGTGCGATTGCAGAATTATTGGTCGAACGTGGTGCCCGGGTTATTGGCACTGCGACCAGTGAGAAGGGTGCAGAAGCGATTAGTGCCTATCTGGGTAGCAATGGCAAAGGCTATATGTTGAACGTCGTGGAACCCGCGTCAATCGATGCTGTTTTGACAGCGATTCGTGCGGAATTTGGCGAAGTTGATATTTTAGTGAATAATGCAGGTATTACGCGTGATAACCTGCTGATGCGTATGAAGGATGAAGAGTGGCAAGATATTATTGACACCGATCTGACTTCTGTATTCCGCCTGTCAAAAGCGGTAATGCGCGCTATGATGAAAAAGCGGTTTGGGCGTATCATCACCATCGGGTCTGTGGTTGGGACAATGGGCAATGCGGGGCAGGTTAACTACGCGGCAGCTAAAGCGGGTCTGATCGGTTTTAGCAAGTCTTTGGCGCGTGAGGTTGCTTCACGTGGCATTACTGTCAACGTTGTGGCACCTGGCTTTATTGAGACGGACATGACGACGGCGTTGACAGATGAACAACGCGCAGGCATTTTAGCCCAAGTACCAGCTAACCGGCTTGGGCAAGCTAAAGAAATCGCCAGCGCTGTTGCATTTTTAGCCTCTGACGAGGCCAGCTACATCTCTGGTGAAACGTTACATGTCAATGGCGGCATGTATATGATTTAAAAATCACGAAAGTATTTGCATTATTTGAGGTGAAAACCGCAAAATAGCGTAAAATCGTGGTTTGACCAGCCGAGATTTAGTTGCATCTTTTTCAACATTTTATACACTACGAAAACCATCGCGAAAGCGAGTTTTGATAGGAAATTTAAGAGTATGAGCACTATCGAAGAACGCGTTAAGAAAATCATCGTTGAACAACTGGGTGTTAAAGAAGACGAAGTGAAGAACAGTGCTTCTTTCGTTGAAGATCTTGGCGCGGATTCTCTGGACACCGTTGAGCTGGTAATGGCTCTGGAAGAAGAATTTGATACTGAGATTCCAGACGAAGAAGCAGAGAAAATCACTACTGTTCAGGCAGCTATTGATTTCATCAACGCTAACCAGCAGTAAGCGAACATGCTTTAAGTTTAGATAGTTAGGCGGTCACTCGACCGCCTAAGTTTTTTTTGTCCTAAGTGTTATTTTCCCTCCTTGGAGGACAACCGTGTCTAAGCGTCGAGTTGTTGTGACTGGACTGGGCATGTTGTCTCCTGTCGGTAATACAGTAGAATCCACATGGAACGCTGTTCTTGCCGGGCAGAGTGGCATCAGCCTGATCGACCATTTCGATACTAGTGCCTATGCAACGAAATTTGCTGGCTTAGTAAAAGATTTTAATTGTGAAGAGTTCATTTCGCGTAAAGATGCACGCAAAATGGATGCATTCATACAGTACGGCATTGTTGCTGGCATGCAAGCCATGCAAGACTCAGGGCTTGAAATAACCGAAGCCAATGCTCCTCGTATCGGTGCCGCTATTGGTTCTGGTATTGGTGGGTTGGGTCTGATTGAAGAGAACCACACTGCGCTGGTGAATGGCGGGCCACGTAAAATTAGCCCGTTCTTCGTGCCATCAACCATTGTTAACATGATTGCCGGCCATCTGACCATTATGTGTGGTATGCGTGGGCCAAGCATCTCTATCGCGACTGCCTGTACTTCTGGTGTGCATAACATCGGTCAAGCGGCACGTATCATTGCTTACAATGATGCGGATGTCATGCTGGCAGGTGGCGCTGAAAAAGCCAGTACCCCACTGGGTGTCGGTGGTTTTGGTGCTGCTCGTGCATTGTCTACTCGTAACGATAATCCGCAAGCCGCAAGCCGCCCGTGGGATAAAGACCGTGATGGTTTCGTTCTGGGTGACGGCGCAGGCATGATGGTGCTGGAAGAGTACGAACACGCGAAGAAACGTGGTGCAAAAATCTATGCTGAAGTTGTTGGGTTTGGGATGAGCAGCGATGCCTATCACATGACATCTCCACCGGAAGACGGTTCAGGAGCAGCACTGGCAATGGTGAATGCATTACGTGATGCGGGTGTGACCCCATCTCAAATCGGCTATATCAATGCCCATGGCACATCGACTCCTGCTGGCGACAAAGCCGAAACGCAGGCAGTTAAGTCTGTATTTGGTGAAGATGCCCGCAAAGTGATGGTCAGTTCCACCAAATCCATGACTGGGCACTTGTTAGGTGCAGCCGGTGCGGTTGAGTCTATCTTCACTGTGCTGGCGTTGCGCTCTCAAGCTATTCCGCCAACCATTAATCTGGATAACCCGGATGAAGGTTGTGATTTGGATTTTGTACCGCATGAAGCCCGTCAGGTAAAAGATATGGAGTACACCTTGTGTAACTCCTTCGGCTTCGGTGGCACTAACGGTTCTTTAGTTTTCCGCAAGGTCTAACTTCGGCTGTTAAGCTTCTGCTGCTAAAAAGGCCCGGTTTTCCGGGTCTTTTATTAGGTTAACCCCGCATCACTTAATGGCTCAACGTGAGTGCTGTCACTGCTAACGTCGCGCCACAGCGCCAAGTAAGAAAGAGATAACATCCCGCCATAACCACTGTCTTAATAAGAGATAAATCTGAAAACAGCCATTGACTAAATCTGCTACTGTCGCCACGTACAATTTTTATTTATGTACAGTATATATTTACTGGCAAGGTATATTTAGCAACTGAATGTATGGCAAACAATACCCCTCCCATTTAAAGAGAGTCTGAATGTTCTGGATTAATGGTATAGAGCAAAATTTGATTTCAGCGTCAGACCGCTCAGTGCAGTTTGGTGATGGCTGCTTTACGACGGCAAGGGTATCTCATGGTCG
Source organism: Yersinia sp. 2542 StPb PI (assembly GCF_048593855.1). Lineage (NCBI taxonomy): Bacteria > Pseudomonadati > Pseudomonadota > Gammaproteobacteria > Enterobacterales > Yersiniaceae > Yersinia > Yersinia sp. 2542 StPb PI. Next base: position 8,562 of record NZ_JAZGQA010000064.1, on the reverse strand, counting down.
GGTAGTGTGGCTTGATAAACATATACTGCGTTTGCAACAGGCAACCGAACGCTTGTTGATGCCGACAGTAAACTGGAATGCCTTGACTAAAGAAATGGTCGAGGCGGCAAACCATACTGAAGATGGGGTACTGAAAGTGATTATTAGCCGGGGTAGCGGTGGGCGCGGCTACAGCGGTACTGCTTGTCAGCACCCTACGCGCATTATTTCGCTTAGTGATTATCCGGCGCATTATCATAGTTGGCGTGAGCGGGGTATTTCATTGGCATTAAGCCCGGTGACATTAGCTCGCAGCCCATTGCTGGCGGGTGTTAAGCATCTAAATCGCCTTGAACAAGTGTTGATTCGTGCGCATCTTGAGCAGACAGAGGCTGATGAGACACTGGTGCTTGACACTGCGGGCCTGCTGGTGGAATGCTGTGCGGCTAATTTATTCTGGCGTAAAGGTGACGCAATATTTACCCCTGATTTAAGCCTGTCGGGTGTTGATGGCATCATGCGCCAGATGATTATTACTTGTCTGGCCGGGCATGGGCAGCAGGTAGCGATTGTGGCGCAACCACTGGAGGCACTGGCTGATGCGGATGAAATTATCGTGTGCAACGCGCTGATGCCGCTACTGCCTGTGAACCGCGCCGATAAATGGCTTTATCACTCGCGTCAGTTGTTTGATTTCCTGAATCAGCATTGTTGCGATGCATAACTGATGGTCTCAGCAGCATGTTGGTTTTAATGTATAGCGTTGATGACTACCTTTAATTTGAAGATGGCCACCCGATGAAAATAAAAAGCACCCGAGTTGTAATCCTTTTTGCCGCTATCTGTTTGGGATTAGTGCTGTTGGGTTATCAGAAAATACAACACTTTGCGGACCAGCCGCTGGCTATTCAGCAAGAAACCATCTTTAAACTCCCCGCCGGTACGGGGCGGGTCGCATTGGAGAATTTACTGCAACGTGACCACGTGATTAAAAACACCCGTTTGTTCCCCTGGCTGTTGCGTATAGAGCCTGAGTTGGCAAAATTTAAGGCGGGGACTTATCGTTTTACCCCTGGCATGACTGTGCGCGGCATGCTGGAATTACTCGCCAGTGGTAAAGAAGCACAATTTACCGTGCGCTTTATTGAGGGCAAGCGGCTACGTGACTGGCTGGATGAGTTGCAGCAGTCGAAGTACGTAAAACATGTTTTGGCCGGCAAAAGTGATAGTGAGATTGCGGTGTTACTGGGGTTAAAAGACAGTGATCACCCTGAGGGTTGGCTCTATCCTGATACCTACTCCTATACCGCCGGGACGACCGATCTGGCCTTACTCAAACGTGCCCATGCGAAGATGGAAAAGACGGTTGATGAAATTTGGCAAGGGCGAGAGGAATCTTTACCCTATAAGACACCGGGTGAGCTGGTCACCATGGCATCTATCATCGAAAAAGAAACCGCAGTAAATGAAGAACGCACTAAAGTCGCATCGGTGTTTATTAACCGTCTGCGGATTGGTATGCGCCTGCAAACTGACCCTACAGTCATTTATGGTATGGGTGACAAGTATAATGGCAACATTAGTCGTAAAGACTTAGATACACCAACACCTTATAATACCTATGTGATTTCTGGTTTGCCGCCTACCCCAATAGCCATGCCGGGGCTGGCATCACTGACGGCTGCCGCGCATCCGGCCAAAACCGCCTATCTCTACTTTGTGGCAGATGGTAAGGGCGGGCATACATTCACCACCAATTTAGCCAGTCATAACCAAGCGGTACGGGTCTATCGTCAATCGCTTAAGGATAAGAATGAACAGTAAATTTATCGTTATTGAAGGGCTGGAAGGGGCAGGGAAAACCACCGCCAGAGACACCGTGGTTGCCACGCTGCGCGCCCAAGGGATTAACGATATTGTTTTCACCCGGGAGCCGGGTGGAACACCATTGGCAGAAAAACTGCGTGATTTGATTAAACAAGGTATTGATGGTGAAGTCCTGACAGATAAAGCCGAAGTGCTGATGCTGTATGCCGCGCGAGTACAATTAGTTGAGAATGTAATTAAACCGGCGTTGGCTCGAGGCAGTTGGGTGGTGGGTGATCGCCATGATCTCTCATCTCAGGCGTATCAGGGAGGAGGGCGTGGCATTGATAGCCAACTGATGACGTCACTGCGTGATACCGTATTGGGTGAATTCCGCCCTGATCTAACGCTGTATCTTGATCTGCCGCCTGTGGTCGGTTTAGCACGCGCTCGTGCCCGTGGCGAGTTGGATCGTATTGAACAAGAGTCGCTGGCCTTTTTTGAACGCACGCGGGCACGCTATCTCGAACTGGCCGCCGCTGATAGCAGCATAAAAACCATCGATGCCTCCCAATCTCTTGAGCAAGTGAGCACATCAATCAGCCGGGTACTGACTCAATGGCTGGCCAGCCGGGAAACCGCATAATGAAATGGTATCCGTGGCTTACGGCCCCTTATCGCCAGTTGATAGGGCAGCATACTGCCGGGCGCGGGCACCACGCGTTATTACTCCACTCCTTGCCCGGTAATGGTGAAGCGGCGTTGATTTATGGCCTCAGTCGCTGGCTGATGTGCCAGCAGCGGCAAGGTGAGAAAAGTTGTGGTGAATGCCATAGCTGCCGTTTAATGCTGGCGGGCAACCACCCGGACTGGTATGTACTGGCACCGGAAAAAGGTAAAAGCAGCATTGGGGTCGAATTAGTGCGTCAGCAGATAGATAAGCTCTATTCCCATGCACAACAAGGTGGGGCTAAGGTGGTGTGGTTGCCACACGCCGAACTGTTGACCGATGCGGCGGCAAATGCCTTATTGAAAACCTTGGAAGAGCCACCGGAGAAAACCTATTTCCTGCTGGACTGCCATCAACCCGCCAGTTTGTTAGCTACGCTGCGTAGCCGCTGTTTTTACTGGTATTTGGCCTGTCCAGATACTGCACTCAGTTTGCAATGGCTGCAACGCCAGATTCAGGCAGAACCGGTGACGGCGCTGGCCGCGCTTAAATTGAGTGAGGGCGCACCCTTGGCAGCCGAGCGGTTGTTGCAACCGGAGCGCTGGACTCTACGAAATGCGCTGTGTAACGCGCTCAGTAGTGCATTGAACAGTTCGGATCTACTGTCATTGTTAGTGCAGTTGAACCATGATGATGCGGCTGAACGCCTCCAATGGCTCTCTTCGCTGCTGCTGGATGCTTTGAAATGGCAACAAGGTGCTGGCGAGTTTGCTGTGAATCAGGATCAATTGTCGCTGGTACAACAGTTGGCGCTCGTAGCCACCACACCGGTGTTGCTTCAGTCAACGCAACAACTGGCAAAATGCCGTCATCAATTATTATCTGTCGTCGGTGTCAACCGTGAATTGTTACTCACTGAGTTGTTACTTAACTGGGAAACCGCGTTATCCACCGGCACCTATTCCACCTCACCTTGATTGTACACTCAACGTAATTGGCGTTGCAGCGGCTGGCCGAAGGATGGGCCGAGTAGCGAATATAGCTAACACCCCTGCGGCTACCATTATGAAAAGTATGGAAGAGTTTAATATTATGTTGTTAGTAGATTCACACTGCCATCTTGATAGCCTTGATTACCAGATGCTGCACAGCAGCGTCGATGATGTATTAGCCAAAGCAAATGCGCGGGATGTCGGTTTCGTCCTGGCGGTAGCCACTACGTTACCGGGCTTTTCTGCCATGACATCCCTTATTGGCGAACGCCAAAATGTGGCATTTTCATGTGGTGTTCATCCGCTGAATCTCGATGGTGGCTATGATTTCCAGCAACTCAGAAGTCTTGCCGCGGCAGATAATGTGGTGGCGATGGGCGAGACCGGGCTGGATTATTTTTATCAGCAAGATAATATCCCGCTGCAACAAGCCTCTTTCCGTGAACATATTCGTATTGGTCGTGAATTAAACAAACCGGTGATTGTGCATACCCGCGATGCGCGTGAAGATACACTCGCAATTTTGCAGGAAGAGCAGGCGCAGGAGTGTGGTGGTGTTTTACATTGCTTTACAGAAGACAAAGCCACGGCAGCAACGCTGTTAGACCTCGGTTTTTATATCTCATTCTCGGGGATTCTCACTTTTCGTAATGCGGAACAACTGCGTGATGTGGCCCGTTATGTTCCGCTGGATCGGATATTAGTAGAAACTGATTCACCTTATCTGGCTCCGGTTCCCCATCGTGGCAAAGAGAATCAACCAGCCTATGTCCGTGATGTTGCAGAGTATATGGCAGTACTGAAAGGCGTGAGTCTTGAATCACTGGCGCAGGCGACGACTGACAACTTCTGCCGGTTATTTCATCTGGACCCTTCCCGGCTCGCCAGTGAAAATAGCTAGCATCCTTAATAATACTTTTTTTTAAGCTCGTAATTAATCCCCGGAACGAGTAATGTTCTCACCCGATTTATTGGGTGAGGGCAGGTCTTGTTGACGTTTTTTTACAAAAAATGCGCGATTTGATGCAAGTTAAGCGCTTTCTTGAAAGAAACGTGACTGCCATCAAACATTAAGCAGGCTATTTATTTTACTCTTCGTAAAAATTAAAAGGGTGCTTTAGACACCCTTATTCGCAAAGGCTTACTCCCCCCTTTGTAATGCCAATAAACGCGAGAAACAGCAGAAAAGCACTATTACTCAGGAGCACACTCAACTATGTTTAAGAACGCATTTGCAAACCTGCAAAAGGTAGGTAAATCGCTAATGCTACCGGTATCCGTCTTACCCATCGCAGGTATTCTGCTGGGTGTCGGTTCCGCGAATTTTAGCTGGCTACCAACAGTAGTCTCTCACGTAATGGCAGAAGCGGGCGGTTCCGTCTTTGCTAACATGGCATTAATCTTTGCTATTGGCGTTGCACTCGGCTTTACCAATAACGACGGTGTATCCGCGTTGGCGGCAGTTGTTGCTTACGGCATCATGGTGAAAACCATGGCTGTGGTAGCGCCTCTGGTCTTGCATCTGCCAGCAGAAGAAATTGCGGCCAAGCATTTAGCCGATACTGGGGTACTGGGCGGGATTATTGCAGGTGCTATAGCCGCCTACATGTTCAACCGCTTCTACCGTATTCAGTTACCTGAATATCTCGGTTTCTTTGCGGGCAAACGCTTTGTTCCGATTATTTCTGGTTTCACCGCTATCTTCGTTGGTGTGATTCTGTCCTTCGTATGGCCACCTATCGGTACTGCGATCCAGACCTTCTCCCAATGGGCGGCTTACCAGAACTCAGTCGTTGCTTTTGGTATCTACGGCGTAGTTGAACGTGCGCTGGTACCATTCGGTCTGCACCATATCTGGAACGTACCATTCCAAATGCAAATTGGTGAATACACCAACGCAGCAGGTCAGGTATTCCACGGTGACATTCCACGTTACATGGCGGGTGACCCAACTGCCGGTAAACTGTCTGGTGGCTTCCTGTTCAAAATGTACGGTCTGCCAGCCGCTGCGATTGCGATTTGGCATTCAGCCAAACCGGAAAACCGCGCTAAAGTGGGCGGGATCATGATCTCCGCAGCACTGACCTCATTCCTGACGGGTATCACCGAACCAATTGAATTCTCCTTCATGTTCGTGGCACCAATTTTGTATGTTATCCATGCAATTTTGGCCGGTCTGGCGTTCCCAATCTGTATTCTGCTTGGGATGCGTGACGGTACCAGCTTCTCCCATGGTTTGATTGACTTCATTGTTCTCAGTGGTAACAGTAGCCGTATCTGGCTGTTCCCTCTGGTGGGTATTTGCTACGGTCTGGTGTACTACACCATCTTCCGTGTGCTGATTACCAAACTGGACCTGAAAACACCGGGTCGTGAAGAGACAACCACTGAGCAAACTGTCCAGGGCGGCACAGAAATGTCAGCGGCACTGGTAAATGCGTTTGGTGGTAAAGAGAACATCACTAACCTGGATGCTTGTATTACCCGTCTGCGTGTCAGCGTGGCGGATGTTTCCAAGGTTGACCAACCTGGTCTGAAGAGACTGGGTGCTGCGGGTGTAGTGGTCGCAGGTTCTGGTGTTCAGGCTATCTTCGGGACTAAATCAGATAACCTGAAAACAGATATGGACGAATATATTCGTAACCATTAATTCAGGTTTGGGGAGTGCAAAGGGGAGGCGAAAGCCTCCCTTTTTTTATCTTTTTCACATTGATTTTATTGAATTATTTATTTTAACTGTCCACATCATGACCTCCACTCAAAGATTGACTGCATTCAGATACAAAAAAGCCCGCACGCGGCAGGCTGATTGAAAACGTTGGAGTATCAAAAACCCAAATCAAATTGGTCGTCACCCAGATGCCCCGGCAGAAACAGATCGCGGGGTAGGGTTGCGGTGTTATTACGGCTGGGGCGGGACAGGATTTTATCGACTGATTGCAGTGTGGTGAACGTACAACTGCAAAGCAGGTTCTGGCACTGGTGGTAATTCTCTTTGGTATTGCCGGTTAGCGTGCTGGGTATTGGCGGTTTTAATCGGAGCCGAGGCGCTTTTTTGATACAGGGCCGCAATGATCACACCGGCGGATAACTCGCCGCCAGCAGCCAGAATAATGACCTGTTCCCCTTCGGTCGGCGGCCACCATGTGCGGGCCTTTTCGGCGCGACGGACAGACCACGGCAACCAGTCGGTCAGTAATTCACCGCAGCGCACGCGGGCTTTGGGCGGATCAAGGGCCAAATTCACCTGCTCCACGATACCGAAACGGATCAGATTCATTATCAGGCGATAGATTTCGGCGTTGGTCATGGCGGTCAATACTCGTTATTCAGCGTAACGGTATTGTTTACGCGCGCAGGCAGGGGTGCAACGCGCGGCAGTGGTAGGGGGACTGTGACAACTTTTAGCGGGAAATATCGGGGTGGTTTAACTAATACAGCGAGCTAATAACGCAGTCATGCGTTGATAACGGCAATGGTAACCATCAATATTGGCCTGAATCCATTCATCGGGGTTGATGCCAGCAAAGGAGATTTGAAAGCCGCAATTGATAATAATGTGTTCGAAAAGCAACCGCTGCGCCCGGCCATTACCTTCACGGAAAGGGTGGATAACATTAAGATCAGAGAGTCATAGGGCAGACCAACCAGATAATTTTCTTGTGCCAGTTGGTTAAACAGTCGGTTAGCTTCAGGTGTAATGCGATTGATATTGCAAAATCGGGTAGTGCCTTTGGAAATATCAATGGTTCTCAGCTCTCCGGCCCAATGATAAATATCGCCAAACAAGGCTTGATGCAGCGCGCACCAATAGCGCAAATCATAGGGTGGCGGGCTAAATTCGATCTCCATAATCGCCAGCTCGGAAAAATCTTTTTCCATCTCAATAAATTGGTCATCATCAGTAATGCCGAATTTATTGATTAACACCTGACTGTTCGGATAGGTATAAGGATCTGGGCCGTCACCGTATTTATCGCTGTTCACCGCGAACTTGGCTGGCTTTTGGTGGCGTATTTATTCATCAGGCTTTGCTTCAGTTTAGCCCTTTCGTTCTTTGAGGTTGGCAACGTTTGATTGGTACTGTTCAAGCCTTCCAAACGCATACTTTGGCGATAGTTTTCTAACTTCACACGGTCGAAGTATTGTTTTTTCTCAGCCAGACTCGTCATTACATTAGCCATTACGATCTCCGGTAGTGCATATAGAAATGCAGATAAAACAAATATACGCGATCCAGCGGAGTTTTTCATCCCAGCGTAATGTTAGCCACGGGCGATAAAGTCAAACACTTGGCCGAGCACATTATCACTGTCTTTTTTGGTGATGCCGAGCAATTGACGGGCGGGGTAAGGGGGCATTCAAGAACGTATTTGTGTACGCGGCAGGCGGGAAGAAAGACGGCCTGCAAATCATGCCGTTTAGTGAGATAACCGCCAAAGATGAGTTTAACGGCATCAAGAACGTGACCCGCGATGATTTGCTGCCGCACACCGGGTACCGCCGCAACTGATGGGGATCATGCCGACCAATACCAGCGGCTTTGGGGATGTTGAGAAGGCAGCGAAGGTGTTCGCCATCAATGAGCTGTATCCCATCATGGAAGATCTAAAAGCCCTGAATGACTGGCTGGGCGTGGAGGTATTCCAGTTCAACCCCTACGTACTGGCCGAAGTTTAAGCTTGACCCACCGATTCATTCAATAATTTTCATCCATACCCACACCGGCGCGCCCTGCGCCGCGTGCACTTCCCTCATCACGCTATAACGCGCTGTGCGGCCCATAGCGAGGTACACGCCTCACGCATCCGATCACGACACCCATCACCCGAATGCACATCACCATGACCCACAAGCGGCGCATCAGCCGGAGGTGCCCGACCTCCCTTAGACCCTTCAGCGCGCGATTGTCTCCCCTCCACGCCTGCACGCAAAAAGGGTCGCTTTTTGTGCATTTGTGCAAGTGGCGGCAGGCCGCGCCAGTTCTGGGCTGAAAGGGGTGAAATAGCATCAAAAATATTGTGCAAAATTGTGCGGTATTTAGGGGCGGAATTACATTAGATAAAATCTAATTTCTTGAAGTTGAACACTTTTTAAAAGCAACTTGATATTGAC